>JAFXGV010000078.1 GCA_017536765.1 Bacteroidaceae bacterium | reverse complement strand
TTCCTTACTTATACACTAATTAAATTTCAATTAGCACGTTGTACTGCTTGTCTGTATGGAATGTTTTCAAGGATCATCTTGCTCACCGGGTGACCGTGTTACCACGTTGCTTCCCGAAAGCGAGTGCAAAGGTAAAGCAAAAATTTGAACCCACAAACAAATCCCAAGAAAAAATCGCAAAAAATTCAATATTTTTATTTTCCAACTTTTTTGCCGCTTATTTTTGAAACATTTTGAGCAGTTTTCAAACTTTTTGCAGATTTATTTCGCATTTAATTTGAAAAACATTTTTGCTTTTAGCCAAGAGACCTGCAACAGTGCCGAAACAATTGCAAAGGAAAAGTGGGATTGCGGGCAGGGGTTCTCTATTATATATAAAATAGGTGTTGCAACAGAGGCGCAATTTCACAATAAGCGCCATATGCAGCCTTTTTAATTGCGAGGAGTTTTCAAAATATCCAAAACCTCTTGCAATGAATAGGCTTGATAGCAGGCTTTTGCAGGGCTGTAACGCTGGTTTATTTTCATAAAAGGGAGCCAGTAGTTGCTGAACGAGCGCAGCTGCACCTTCTCCTCCGTTCCGTCCTCGCACACAGCCACGCATCTGTTGACACCGCTCAACGGGCTGCCCGCCAGGCGATATATAAGACTTCTTGTGCCGTTCACAGCTGCTCGCACAGCCCCTTCGCAATGAACCCACCATTCGAGATATACTCCCAAGGTGGGGTTCCTGAAGCCCGAGGTTCCTGTATAGGCCAGAACATTCTCGGCCGCCACAGGGGCAAGGAACATACGGCTGTCCTGCATAATGCGTTCACGGTTCTTGAACAGAAAGAAGGCGTTGTCTATGAACAGTTGCTTTTCGAGGAAAGCATCCGGGCTCTCCACATAATCCTTTTGACGGCCTTTTTTACCAAAGGAAAGATAACGGCCCGTGGTGTCGAGCTCCATATTGTTATAATCGACATTGCAATCGCCGCCTCCCTCGCGTGGGTAGCAGTCGATTTCGCGCCCGTCGAGTAGCACTATTTTCCCTGCAGGGAAAACAACATCCCCCTGCTCACGCAGTTTTTCTTTCAAAGTCATTGTCATCAGTCTATGTAATAAGCACTCTCGTCTTCCTCGCCCGATGCCTTGAGCCACTTGTTTGTGAGTGCCGCAAGATTCATTATCTTCTTGTACTCCTCTCTTGAACCGTCGTAATTGTCGTTCAACAGCTTTGAGTAGGCATCGAGGGTAGCTATGGTCTGCTCCACAAGAACGTCATTTACAAGAGCGCGGTTGATGCTTTTTCCATCGCGCTGCTCAGGAGCAAGCAGATAATCCACGACATCTTCCCAGCCGGGGTAGAAAGCCGAGCCGAACTCAATCCACTCACCTGCGAACTCGCTTGCACCGTTCTTGCCTCTGTCATCGACCAGGAAGTCGCCGTAGCACAGGTTCTTGCAGTGCGTGAGTATCACGCGTTTTTTGAATAGTTCGCCAAAGTGTTTGGTTATCCAGATTATCTTGTCGCTCCAAGCCGATGGATTCTTCCAGGGAGCAGTGGAGAGGATATAGACATCGTAATGCTCGCTCAACAGCTTCACGGCCTCTATTGCACCCGGCATAGGGTCCATAAGTGAGAAGATGCCGGGAACCTCGTCGAGGCGACCCTCATACTCTCTCTTTGTTTCGTCACTCAGCTTGTCTATACCCGACTGAAAATCGACAAGCACACCGTCCATATCAAAAAACAGTTTTCTCTTGCTCATAAATATTATTTTATAGTGGTTTAATACTTAATTATCACAAAACCCGCAGGAAACCTCTCCTCGAGATACTCCCTGGCCGCCAAAATCTGCAACGCATTGTTCACGTTGGTTACATACAGGCGCAAGGAATTTTCTTTGGCATTATACTCCGACGATACTTCGAAATTATCCTTTATATACTCTTGTGCCGAGGCAATGTGCTTGTCGTAGTTGACAAACAAATCGGCTAACTTCCTTTCGTTCTCTGTCATAATGTGTGAATTTCAAATTACATATATAGTATAGTAAAGAAAGGGAAAAATTTCAAATTTCAGAGCAAGTTTTTTGAAAAAAAGTGACGGCCCGTATGGACAGCCACTTTTTCACATTGCTTCAAGCGATTTTACGCCTCATCCTTCTCTGCAAAGCCAAAGGCAGGAGTGGCAAAATCCTTTACATAGTCAGCACAGATACCTTTTGCAGGGAACGGGCTTGGTAGCAGACCTTTGCAGGGCTGTAGAGAGGGCAAGCAAAAACAAACCCCGGGTGGCGCGAACGCCACCCGGGGTTGAATGAAAAAATCTACATCTTATTTCTTCCAAAGATTGCCCCACTCACCGTTTCTTCTATTGGAGAGTTCCTCGGTGTCATCACCTACTTCACCATCTCCGGTACCGGTACCGGTCCATGTAGAGCCTTCAACAATCTGCATTATGGGGCCTACAACCAATTTAACATACTCAGTTTCGGGTTCCAAATAATTCTTTCTCATAATTTATTACTTTTTATTTAAAATATTACCTTTTTACCATTTACTATATAAACTACACCTTTGACAGGCTCTTGCACGCGAAGGCCGTTAAGGTCGTAGTATATTACCTCTTCTGCATCGGTCTCCACCTCGTCGATGTCGGTTGCAAAACCGTCTTCAAATCTTATACCTATTGCAAATGATGCATCGGAGGGCAACCAAGATTGTGGCAATTGCAAGTATGCTTTGCCGGCAGATACGCTTGAACCATTGCTGTAACGATAGAACATCGGTGTTGTGCTGCCGCTGGCAACGGTGTATTTAAAGTTCACATACAAACCATCGTCGGTTGTCTGGTTTACTGTGGTTTTTGCCAAAACTCCAACCATAAGGTTCAATGTGTTGTCGCCTGTGTCTTCCATAATAGGAACCACATATGTGGTATTGGGAGTACCGTTCAGGAAGAGGCCCACACCCTCATGGGCTGTATTCAACTTGGTCATTGTTATTATGCCTGTATAGGTATTGTAACCGGTTGCAGCATACGCAGTAAGGCCACCAACCTCGCTAAAGTCGAGTGCATAGGGAGATGCGTATGTGGCAGAGCCATACTTGTTGATTGTTATAGAAACTGCAACCTGCTTGTAGCTTGCATCAACCTCAATATTCTCGGCAGGCATTGTGGTGGGCAGGCCTGTCCACTCTACAAACTCATAGAGCTCTTTCTCGGGAGCATCGATAGGTGTCATTCTGCTGCCTTCTACTATCTCCTCGGTAGCATAAACCTCGCCATCGACAATGTAGGTTATTTGATATTTATTTACAAGCTCCACAATATTAGGAATAACGTTCCAATTTTCGTCGGCTTCGTATGCAGCCTTTGAACCGGCGGGAACATAAAGTGTTGCATCGCTGCCAATGCCATTGAACACGCTCTCGCCCAATGTGGCAGGTGTGGCATTTGCCACTGTAATGCTTGTGAGCGCGGCGCAATTTTCAAATGCATAGTTATCTATAGTGGCAAGGGTAGAAGGGAATGACACCGTTGTGAGTGCAGAACAATTGTCAAATGCCCACGCAGGAATTGTTGTAACACCTTCGGGAATCGTTACGCTGGTGAGGCCTGTGCGGCTGAATGCACCATATCCGATAGTTTCAAGGTTGTCGGAGAGGTTTACGCTCGTAATACCGGAACAACTCAAGAATGCTTGATAGCCAATGTTTGTTACAGAAGTTATAGACAACTCACCTGTCAATCCTGTACAACCATTGAATGCATTGTCTCCTATACTCTCTACATTTGCAGGGATACTCACTCTTATGTTGCGGCTTCCACCAAATGAACGCACGCCAATACTTGTTAAGGTAGAGGGCAATGTTGCAATTGTTGCAACCTCGAAGCCACGGAAAGCACTGTTACCAATATGTGTTATACCCTCCTCTACAACAACTGAGGTAATATCGGTAAAACGATAACTATTCCAAGGTGTATCATTTCCTTCATAATCATACATAGCTCCGCTACCGCTGATAGTGAGCACACCATCGGCAAACGACCAAGTAGCATTATCGCCACAAGGGCCTGATACGCATTTATATGAAGCAACCAATGTAACATCTTTTGCCGGCATTGTAGTGGGAAGTTCAACATCGGTCATACCGAACTCTCCTATATGGAAATAGGGGTGGTTATACACCTTTTTGTTGTACTGCGTCTCTGTTACACGGTAACGTATATAACGGTATGCTGTACCATTACCAATTTTAGGAGAGTTATATACAAAAGAATTGACATTAGAGAGGCCGCTCAATGTTACAATCTCTTCATACTCGCCATTGGCACTGTTAGAGCCCTCTACAACAATTACTTTGGGAGCATAGTAAACACTATTCGTGTTACGGTTGGTATATGTAAATGTAAAGTATGTAACCGAGTTACCCTCGCCCATATCCACGCGCAGGTAGTGGTCGAGGCCGTCGGCACTCTCTTTTTCGGCATACTCCGAGTGGAAGAAGGTTGAAGCCAGCCCATCGAACAGCACATTCCAGCTTGTGAATTGGTCGCCATACAGGGTTTCTGTACAAGGAGCATTGGTGTAGAGCACTGCATCGGCATTCGAAGCATTAACGACAGCGTCGGCCTTTGCCCAGCCAATGAATTCATAGCCCTCTTTTGCTGGAGCTGCGGGCAACTCTATTGCACTGCCGGCAGCCATTGCAGTTGTAGTATATACCTCGCCATCGACAACAAAGTTCAAAGCATAGGTTACCAATGTGAACGAGCCGGTGATGGTTACATCGCCTGCAGGCATAGTTGCGGGAATCTCGCTCCAGCCGCTGAAGGTATAGCCGTCGCGGGTGGGAGCTGCGGGCTGCTCTATTGCAGCACCCTCAACAAGGTTGTATGTTGCATACACCTCGCCGTCTATTACATACTGCAGAGTATAGGTCTTTTCGGTACCCTCCACAAAGAAGAAATCTTTCCATTGCTCGGCTGCCTGGTATGCGCTTACATTGGCTGTGGGGACATAAAGTGTACAATTGAACACATTGATATCGACAAGAGCCTGCTCGCCACAAACAGGTGGAACGGGGCGATTACCTACAATCTTTGTTACTGCGGTGCAGTCGCTGAAAGCCTCTTTGCCTATTGTTTCAAGGCCTTCACCGAACAAGAAGTGGTCGAGGCTTATACAACCGCTGAAGGCCCAGTTACCTATTGCGGTAACACCATTACCCACAGAAACATATTTAAGTTGCTGGCACTTGTAGAACTCATTTTCGTGTACCGAGGTTGCTTGGTCGCCTATAACAACAGCACGCAATGTTTTATTGAAATAGAAGGGCGAATAACCATCTTCCAATTTGAGGCTGTAAGAGAGGTTTCGGCCAAGGTATATCGAATCGAGGGCGCAGTCATAGAATAATGGACATTCGGAGCCTATGACATTTGTTAATTCTGTTGCGGCATTTTTTCCAAGAGAGATAGCATTGGGGCCATCTTCCAAGAAGAAGTATTTAAGCTTCGCACAATCATCGAATACATAGTCTTTTATGCTATTTGTTGCTTGCGGAATTGTTATCTGTGGCAATGAGCTGCAATTCTTAAAGGCTGATGCATATATATCGGAGACTCTTGCACCCACCTTTACATCGACAAGAGAAACACAACTTTCAAATGCACTTTGTCCAATAGATGCCACACTATCGCCTATAACTGCTTTGTAGAGTGCTGAACAGTTTTTAAAAGAGCTTGCGCCCAAAGGCTTATCTACTGTGTTTGGAATAAGAATTGTTGGCAACGAGGTACAGTTTTGGAAGGCCTCATCATCAATAATATTTATTCCGTTTCCAATTAATACGTTCTGCAAATTGGTGCAGTTCATATACTCTTTGGGGTAAATTGCAACCTCACGGTTGCCATAATGTACGCTTCTTAAAGTTGCATTTTCATAGAAAGGTGAATAACCGGCTGATGATTCTGTTGAATATAACAACCTCCTACCTATATATACCGTATCGAGCGGGCAACTGCTAAACATAGGACTCTCGCCATCGCTGCCCAAGGATATAGTGTCGTTTACGATGTTATCTTCAAATATCACGGTTCTAAGGCTGGTGCAAGCATAAAAAACAGAATCGCCAATGCTTTCTACTTTTGGGAGAATATTTATCTTGGGCAACGATCTACAGTCGTAGAATACAGAGTGTTTGATAGTATCGACATTCACACCAATTGAAACATTGGTCAAAGATATACAGCTTTGGAAGACACTCTCATTAAGTTTTTTTACAGACATACCAACCACTGCCGAAGCAAGTGAACTGCAATTTCGGAAACAGGAAGCTCCAACAAAGGGCGTAAAATCGGGGATTACAATATTGGGCAATGATGTGCAATCGCGAAATGCCGAATCGTAGAACGCGCCCACATTTTCGCCAAAATTGAGTGTTGCAAGAGCGGTGCACCCTTGGAAGGCCGATGTACCTATATAATCGTTATTTGAAATATCGGCAGCAGCAAGAGCGGTACACCCCCGGAAAGCAGATGTTCTTATTTCACCATCATTTGAAATATTCAAACCGGTGAGTGTAGATTTGCTGAATGCATATTCACCTACATAACCCTTATTGCTTACCGTAACCTCGGAATTCATCTTAGGGCAGTCGTAGAAAGCTTGATTGCCTATATAGCCATTATTTGAAATATTCAAACCGGTTAAAGATGATTGATAAAATGCGTGTTCACCTACATAACCGTTATTTTTCACCACAACGTCGGAATTTATTCCTGCACATTGGTAAAAAGCAGAATTACCCACATAACCGTCGTTATTTATATAAACACTTTTTATTGAATCGTTCTTGTAGAAAGAATAAGGTTCTATATCCTTCACTGTCAGCGCAATGCCTTTGTATGCAACAATGCTGTCCACCGCAACATCAACAGCACTATTGTCGTAATTACAATCAATTACATTACAAGTTCTGTTTGCCGTGCTTGTGAGTACATACTTGGCACCACCAACCTCAAAGAGAGAACTCAAAAGCGGGTATTCTATACCGAATTGATGCGTTGCAAAAGAAGATACATAAACTCGCTTGGCTGCGGGAACATAGAATTCGTCGCTGCCCTCGGCAAGCCTTATACGTGTATTTCCCAAAATTATCATCTTCGTTACATTGGAAAATGCATATTCTCCAATGTAAAGAACGGTACTGGGGATTGTAACGCTGTAAAATTCAATTCCACGAAAAAGACCTGCCGGTATTTCTTCCACGCCTTCAGGAATAACAATTTGTTTCAGTAAAGTCCCATTTAAATATATCTCCTTTGCATAATACAACGGGTTGGAATATGAATCACCAAAATCCACTCCAATCCAAGCAGCAAGGTCGTTTATATATACCGCCGAAAGGCTGCTACAATTCCTAAATGCACCGCTTCCAATAGTTGTTACGCTGCTCGGGATTTCAATGCTTGTAAGGCCGGTGCAATCACGGAACGCATCGTCTCCAATAGTAGTTACGCTGTTGCCAATTGTAACACTTGTGAGGCCTGTGCATTTATAGAACGCCCCGTCTCCAATAGTTGTTACGCTATTGGGGATTGTTACACTTGTGAGGCGGGTGCAACGAATGAACGCAGACTCTCCAATAGTTGTTACGCCGCTCGGGATTTCAATGCTTGTAAGGCCGGTGCAATCATTGAACGCATTGAGCCCAATAGCTGCTACCTTGTAAGTTTTTGAGCTATAGGTTACTGTTGCGGGTATAAAAACATCACCACTATATTCATTATAGGAGTTAGGATAATTCCCTTTATAAGTTACCTCCACGGTTAAATCACTTGAAGAGGTAATGTTGTAGAAAATACCACCCACCTCAAATTCGTGGGCACTTACAATTGTGCAGCACAGCAATAGCATAGCTGCAAGCAAATTTTTAATGTAAAAACGCTTCATTGTATTATATATAATTTTGTTAATATTCTACATTATTTGTGCAAATTAGGGATTTGCCGCTTGTGCAGCTTTCTTTAATATATAATCGTTTACAATAGCTGCAAGATTGGGGAAAGCACAAGCAGGCTTGGTACCACAACCGGTTTCCGGCACAGGTAAATCCCGCTTGCCACACGGGATTTTGCGGGGTTTACAACGATGATACAGTTCTTTTACTTTCATAATATTTTAGTGATTTTTGTACCACGGCAAGGAGAATATTATCCATCGCACTCCATAGCCATTATAGTAGTTTTTTGCAAATTAAAACATTTTACCCCGTTCGCACTTGGTCCATTTTGGTCCTTATGGGGTTTGCGGATAGATATAGCGAAGATTTTATAATTTAATTTGCTATCTTCGCACACAAAACATTGAGAACGGCACGATAAAATGGAGAATACTGCAACAGGCACATACACGGAGAAGCTAAAGGAGAGTATTGAGAATATCTGCGGCTACAAACTGCGCACACCACGCGATTTTGATGCTCTTGCAACAAACATATTCGAAAACACCAAGCAGATGATATCGCCCACAACCATCAAACGATTCTGGGGATACTTGGTGGAAAAGGAGGAGCAAAGGCCACGAATAAACACGCTGAACATAATGTCGCAATATGTGGGCTACCCCGATTTTGAGACATTCTGCAAACTGCACTGCACGGATGCGGAGTGCGAGAGCGCCTTTCTGCACAACAACAGCCTGCAAACAAGGTCGTTGTTAAAAGGGGACAGATTGAGGCTCATGTGGAACCCCGGCCGTTGTTTAACGATACAATACATAGGGCTTTGCATGTTCAAGGTGGTGGAGAGCATCAACAGCAAGCTGTGCAAGGATGATACCTTCATTTGTGAACGAATAATTGAAAATTCTCCGTTGTTGCTATCGAACCTCATTCACAACAATGGGGAGCCGGTAAACTATATCTGTGGTAAAAAAGGCGGTGTAAAATTCCAACTTCTATAATGGCTGTGAACGTGGATAATTCTACAAATTCCGATTTTTTATATATAGACAATGTTAGCGATATTGAACTGCTCGACGACAGCGGCTCCACATCGCTTGCCTACAAGCTATGCATAGACGGGCGCGCCTATTTTATGAAGCAACTGCGCCCCGAACTGCAAAACGACAAGCACTGCCGCGAGGCATTCATAAAGGAGTATCACAGCGGCTGCGGCATAAAAAGCCCCTATGTGGTCAAATACATAGATTTACGGGAGGACACTCACGGAATATACATTCTTATGGAGTATGTCAATGGCGCAACGCTTAAAGAGAAGAGCCGCAGGGAACCCAAATATTTTTTGTACAAGAAGAATATTCACAAGCTGTTGCTGCAGCTGTGCTATGCACTGAAGGCACTGCACAAGGATAATGTGGTGCACCTCGACCTCAGCCCCAACAACATTCTCATAGAACAGGCAAGCAACGATATAAAACTGGTGGACTTGGGTTTCTGCCTTAGCAACTACAACGACAGCACACCCGGCAGCACTGCCAAATACACAGCACCCGAAACCACTATTGGCAACAGCAAGGAGATTGACGCACGCACCGATATATATGCCATCGGTTCGCTGCTGCAATTCATTGAGAACGCGGCTTTGCAAGGGAAGAGACTCCCGCGCTTTGCACAAAAGATTAAAAGGCGTTGCCTGGAACCACAAAAAGAGAAACGCTATCAAAGCGTTGACGATATTATTACACAGTTGCAACCAAACGCCAGAAAGCGCGCGCTTGGCATCTTCATTGCTGCGGCTGCAGCAATAGCAGTTACATTTGGTGCAGTGCAACTGTATCGAGCTATAGACAACTACATAGCGTGGGAAACAGGGGAAATAGCATATAAATTTGAGGTAAACGGCATACACTACCAGATAACAGATTTTGATGCACGCACGGTAGAGGTTACTTACAAAGGCAATTATCACGAGGAGTACGAATGCGAATACAACGACGGAACCATAGTGATTCCACCCAAGGTTACCTACCGCGGGCGTACATTCCGCGTTACTGCTATTGGGATGTATGCATTTGACAACCCCGAAACTACAAGCATAATATTACCCGAGGGGCTGGAAACCATAAAAGAGAATGCCTTTGGCACCTGCCGCATTACAGGCACAATATACATTCCCAAAACGGTAAAGGAGATAGATGGGTGGAACTACATAGGGCATGCCTCAATTGATGGCTTTACAGTAGATGAAGAGAACCCCACATACGACAGCCGCAATGGCTGCAACGCCATAATAGAGACCGCAACAAACACCATTGTGGCCACCTGCAAGAACACCGTTATACCCGACGATGTAACCGCCATAGGTCCCTATGCCTATGCCATGTGGCTTGAGGAGAGTTTTGTAATACCGGAGCAGATAACAGCATTGGGAGAGGGAGCATTCTACACCTGCAGATTCAACACCATTCACATACCCGATGGCATTACAGAGATAGGCCCTTACTGTTTCTTTTATTGCGCTAATATGCAGAGTGTGAAACTGCCCAAGGGGCTTACCCGCATTGAAGAAAAGGCTTTTGGTGTGTGCGGCCTGCAGGAGGTTGTTATCCCCGACAGCGTAACATTCATAGGGGCAGAGGCTTTCACTAACAGCAAAAGCCTGCAAGCCGTAACCATAGGCAGTGGCGTAGAGGAGATTGAGGCATATGCTTTCAAGGATTGCAGCAATTTGCAAAAGGTGGTTTCGCGCATACCTGCCGACAGGCTCACTGCCACAGGCAGCGGCTGTTTCGAAAACATTGGCAGCAAATGTGTGCTTTATGTTCCGCGCGGTGCCAAGCGTGTGTATGAAAACACGTTAGGCTGGAACAATTTTGCAAAGATTGTGGAGGTGAATATGTAATTATTATACACGTATAGACAGACGAATGGGGCGGCCTTGCAAGGCCGCCCCATTCGTCTTTTATTCTACTACGAACTTTTTACCGTTACTTATATAAATTCCTTTGGGTAGAACCACCGGAGTGGCCGTGTTGCCCACAGGCATACCATATAAATTGTATATGGGTGCTGCAACGGCATCATCTGCCGGAGCCTCGGAAGGGACATCTTCAATGCCGGTCTGCACATCATCTACATATGTGAAACGCAGGCGATAGCCATAAGTGCCGCTCGATGGCAGTTTGTAGTTGCTCAACACACCGGCACCGCAGGAGCCGTTGCCTATACCAAGCTGCGCGTAATCGAAATTGGCATATATCTTATCGGATGCATCCATATCCCACTGGTGCAGATAGTGATGCTTGTGCTCGTCGGTGTAGTTGTCTATTGTCATATTCACCTGCCCCTCTGTTTCAACCTTGATGCCACTGCCATCGGCAGCAAAGAGGGTGAGCCAACGCAAATCCTGGCGGTCGCCGCTTGTCTGCGGGCGCACATAATCTATGTGGAAATCGCGCACGGGGTGCTCGTATATGCCAAGGTCGGCACCTTGCTTGCGGTCTATTGTATTATCTAACGGGCCGCGTGCATAGTATTGTGCCAGGGATAGCTCGGGGTTGAACTGCATAAGCATACCTATGCGGCGCAATGTGCTCGAGCGTGAGGTATATTTTGCATCCAGGTCGACCGAGCCGTCGCGGTTCACGGTATATACAAAGGTGTAGTTGCACAGGCTTCCTGTGGCCGTTTCGGTAATGGTCGCAGCTGAGCCATCGGCTGCCAACGACACAGTGAAATTACGGCTGCTTATACCATTGTCATATGCGTAATAGGGATCGGTGCCATAAGGGGCATCGTTCTCTATCCAGCGGTAATTACTGTATGCAGGGGCGGTGGTTGCGCCCGACGATGCGGGGATGACATCGATGCCACCCTGCTGCCAGCAGGTGATGCCGCAGGTTGTGTTCACAATCATATATACATTATCACCCTCTATGGTATATTGGCTGCCGTTCTGTGTCATAATGAGGGGGCTGCCTGCAGTGGCATCGGCCGCGGGCAACGCTGTGCGCTCGGTAACCGAATATTGGTTGGCTGCAATGGAATGGCCTGCATCGGCCCACGGGGTAGATTGGGGCAGGCACACCGACAAGTTCAGCAGATACTCGCCCGTGCCATCGGCGGTGTAGGGGATTTCAATATCGGCCGATGAGCCCGAAGGTATCGAGGGCATAACTATCGAGCCCTCTTGCACTGTCACACCGTCGAGGAGCAGTGCCCAGTTGAGCAACATACCGCCAAGGTCTATGCTCTCGTATTTATTGGTGATGGCAACTGTGCGAATGCTCTTTTTGAGGTTGCCGAACTTTACATATTGGTATATGCGCTTTACCTCGGCCAGCTTGCCTGTGGGCTTGCGGTCGGCAGTGATGATACCGTTGTTCACAAAGTTACCCTGGTGGGGGCCACCATAGTCGTGACCGTTGCGGTATTTGTTATAGCCGTTCACGGTGAGTGTGCCGTTTTGTATGTCGGCTGCATCCACAATGGCTTGGTCAACCCAATCCCAGATGCAACCACCCATACCGTTGGTGCTGTTCTCCAGAACCTCCCAATACTCTTTTAGGTTACCCACCGAGTGGCCCATTGCGTGGGCATACTCGCACATAAAGTAGGGCTTGCCCATTCTATCCACCTCGTTCTGCACCTGCGGAACGGAGTTGTACATAACGCTGTGTATATCGGTGGGCGATGTCATTGCACGTGTGGCACCCTCGTAGTGAATGGGACGGGGGTCGAGCGCACGGGCTGCGTTGTATGCGTAGTTAAAGTTCACACCACCATCGCTCTCGTTGCCGAGGCTCCACGATATGATGCTCGAGTGGTTGCGGTCGCGCAATACCATACGCTCCACTCTATCCACAATGGGGGCTCGCCAGGTGGGCGATGTGTGTATGCGGCCACCGTCGGTCCAGTTCTTGTGGAACTCCACGTCGGCCTCATCCATATGGTAGATGCCAAGATAGTCCATCATAGCATTCATCTTGGGGCTGCGAGGATAGTGGCTCGAACGCAGTGTGTTCACATTGGCCTGCTTCATCATAACAAGGTCGTTCCACATAGTTTCCGTGCTCACGGTGCGGCCTGTTATGGGGTGTGTATCCTGTGCATTCACGCCCTTCATAAGAACACGCTTGCCGTTTACAAGGAATTGGCCGTTTGCTATGGTGAAATTGCTGAAGCCGTATTTTGTGGAGAAGGCACTCTCCTCATTGCCATCGGCATCCTTCTGCACCACCTCCACGGTGTATAGTGTGGGTGAGTCGCTTGTCCAGGGTGCAAGGCCGGTGAGCCCCTCGAATGTGAGCGACAGGGTTTTGCTCTTTTCGCTTGCAAGGAACGATGCTGTGCCGTCGAGAGTACCCATTAGTGTGCCGTCGGGGGCTATGAGCCTTGCTTCGTACTGTTTTGCAACCTCCAGGCCGTCGCGGTTGTCAAGCGCGAGCTGCACGGTGAGGTTACCGGCTGTGGCATCGGCATTGAGGGCGCTGCTTATGTAGTGGTCGCGAACGAACACCTTGGGCACTGCCATAAGATATACATCGCGGTGTATGCCGCTCATATGCCACATATCCTGGCCTTCGAGGTAGGAGCCGTCGGTCCAGCGGATTACACGTACCGAGATATTGTTGTCGCCTGTTCTCACATAGCTGCTTACATCGAACTCGGCATCCATATTGCCACCCTCGGTGTAGCCTACATATTGGCCATTCACCCATACATAGGCCGCAGAATAGATACCGTCGAAGTGGAGCAGAACGCGCTCGTTCTCCCAGCCTGCGGGGAGGGTGAAATTGCGACGATAGCTACCCACGCTATTGTCTATGCCGCTGCGCATTGTGATGTAGGGGGGATTGTCGGCAAAGGCATAATCCACGTTTATATAGTAGGGAGTGCCGTAGCCATACATCTCCAAGCAGCCGGGAACAGTGATATCGTCCCAGGAAGAGCAATCGACATCGTCGGCATAAAAACCGTTATGGGGGATATTGTATTCGTCCTCTATAACTGCCCACTGCAGTTTCCAAGTGCCGTTGAGGCTCATCCAACGGCTGCTGCCAATGGGAGCTACCCAGGGAGTGGCGTAGTATGAGTCGGCGCGCATAGCCTCTGTGGACCGGTAGGGCATATATGTGGCGTGGCCGCGCTCCTTATTCTCCTCAAAGACGGTTTCATCCTGCCAATAGATGCCTTGCGGCAGCTTGGCCGTGTTCACCATTTTGAAACGGAAATGGGTGTCGGTGTTTGCAGCATCGGTGGTTAAATATACACCACCCTCGGCATTAACCGCCATATAATAGTATTCGAACGAAGGGTTCCATTTAGAGCCCACATTTTTGCCCACCTTCAGCTGATAGGCGGCATCGGCAACCTTGACAACCTCGAACATCTGGTTCCAGTTGGGAGTGGTTTCATTTACATCGCGTGTCCATTGCAATGGTGTCTGTTTGTTGTCGAGCGCAGCATCGATGCACTTGCCGCAGTTTACATTATACAGTTGATACCACGCTGTGCTGCCACCCTGGTACATAGGTGTGGCAAGTTTCCACATCTGGCCATAAGAATCCTCGTTGAGCTGCTCGGTGACAATGAGGGCATCGTTATCCATATTGCCGCCATTTGAGAGCACGCCACCGTGGGTAGCACTCTCTATTGTGTATGTGAGGTATGGCAAGGGTATTGTATTCTCCTCGGCACTCACAACCTCTTGCAACACAAAATAGGTGCTGGTATTGGTGAGTTCATTCTGCATCCATAGCTCACCGTTGGCATACTCGGTGACTGCAAGTGTGGGATCGGCAGCACAAAGCAACTGCACTGCCGAGCCTGCGATACCGGGGGAGTGGATTTTGAACACCTGGTTCTGGTTGTTCATATTTGGTTTCCACTGGAGCAGGCAGCCCGCTTTTTCGGCACTAAGTGCCATATCTATGCACTGGCGCGAAGCCACGTTCATAAGACCGCAGTTCTCGCCGGCTCCATCGCTTATGATAGCCCATTGTTGGTTATCATCGGCCTGGTCATATTCACCCATAACTACCGGTGCATCGGCCGCAGGGTTACCATTGTTTGTAATGGCCTTGCCTGTGGTGTAGGATACTATGCGATAGATACTGCCCACTGTCTGCGCTGTGGCTGCAATGGCAACCACAACTGCAAGTAATGTAAAAAACAGCCTTTTCATAATTGGTTGGTTTATCTGTTATTCGATTTATAATTTGCGTATGATTCGCTATATAAAACAAATATAGATAAATATTTTATTAACTATATAAAAAGCCGTTAATTTTCTATATTTTTAACAAGATTTCCACGTAGTGGGTAATGAATCTATTATATCGCTTGCTATCAAGGCTGTTTCCCCCACCTTGGCAGCAGCAATATCACCTGCAAAGCCGTGTATGTAAACACCAAGTTGCGCAGCCGAGGGTGCATCTATCCCTTGTGCCAAAAGAGCGAGCAGAATACCCGTGAGGGTGTCGCCGCTGCCACCTGTGGCCATTCCGGCATTGCCCGTGGTGTTAAAGGAGACTGTTCCCTGCGGGGTGACAACCGCGGTGTATGCCCCCTTGAGTACTATGCATATATTGTTTTTGCGGGCAAGTTCCACGGCCTGTTGCAGCCGTTCGTACGAGCTACCGCAGTCACCTGCAAGACGGGTGAACTCACCTATGTGCGGGGTGATGATGCTGCCCTGCGGCAGGCGGGCAAGATACTCCCTGTTGCGCGACAGGATATTAAGCGCATCGGCATCCACCACCATTGGAACGCGGCAACCATCTATGAGCGCAAGCAAGGCTTCTTCTGTAGCAGGCACCTGCCCAAGGCCGGGCCCCACAGCCACTGCCGTATATTTGTCGGTGGCGGGTGGTGCCGATATATATTGTTTGCCAAAGGATGGGATGGTCATAGCCTCGGGAACACTGCGCTGCACTATTTCGTTATTGCAATGCGGAACGCACAACGTGAGCAAGCCCACACCCGAACGGAGCGCTGCACGGGCAGCCAGCACCGATGCCCCTGCCATACCTTCACTGCCTGCCACAAGAAGGGCACGGCCGAAATTGCCTTTGTGGGCGTGCTTTGCACGGCGGGGCAACAGTGGTTTTATATCTGCAAGGGTTGTAATATAATAGGGGGTGGGTTCATTATCCATAGCCTCCTTGCTCAATGAAATGTCGAGCGTTTCGAACACCCCCACATAGGGAGCATTCTCGGCAAAAAGCATAGATAGTTTGGGAAACTGCAAGGTGTATGTAACCGTGGCCTTTACAATATTTGAATAGTTGTTGCCGCTATTATCCTCGCCCATAAGCCCCGAGGGAATATCTATTGCCACCACATCGCAGGGCAGGCTGTTTATGTATTTTATAACCGTGGCATAAAGCCCCTCAACAGGGCGGGTGAGGCCGCTGCCGAAAAGGCCGTCTATGACAACCGCGCCGGGCACCATTTGCGGCGGAGTGAAACTGCCGCACACAAAATGCAAGGTGAGTGCAAACAGGCCGCCCGCAGCCATTGCCTGCAAGGAGTGCAGGTTGGTTGCACAATCGGGCGAAAGGCGCTCGGCAGGTGCCACCAACCACACATCCACCTTATGACCACCGACGGCAAGCATACGGGCAACGGCAAGCGCATCGCCGCCATTGTTCCCTTGCCCTGCAAAGATGGCAAAAGGGCCCTGCGGATAGCGCGCGAGAATAGCGCGTGTGAGGGCCGCGGCTGCCCGCTCCATAAGCATTACGGAGGGAATGGGTTCGTGCTCTATGGTGTAGGCATCTATGCGTTTGACTGCTGCCGTGAGGAATATTTTCATAACTGTACTATTTTGTGCGAAGATAACCTAAAATAACAAACCACCAAATAGCGCCCTTGAAAAAGGCGCTATTTGGTGGTTTGTATGATAATAGTTTACTGCAACGATTTAAGATACTCGAGCCCCTCTTTGTAACCATCGAAACCCTTGCCACAAATGGTCTTTTGCGCATAGAGCGAAACGAAAGAGAAACGGCGGAACTCCTCGCGGGTGGATATATCGGTGAGGTGTACCTCCACCGTGGGCAGTGCCACCGCTTTTAGAGCATCCAGAATAGCCACACTTGTATGGGTGTAGGCCGCAGGGTTTATGAGGATGGCATCGAACACACCGTATGCGGCTTGGATGGCATCCACTATAGCACCCTCGTGATTGGACTGGAAAAGTTCCACATCAACCCCTATTGCGGCAGCCGACGAGCGAATAAAATCCTGCAGGGCGGCAAAATTGCGAGCGCCGTAGAGAGCAGGCTCGCGCAGGCCTAAGAGGTTGAGGTTGGGGCCGTTTATTACAAGCACCTTCATAGCTAAATTATTTCGGCGTAAGTACCAAAGTATTTGAATTGCTCACCACAGTCGTGCAACTCGCACATAAGCGAGAGGAATTCGGTGCTATAGACCGATGCTTCTATGTCGAAATAGAAACGATACTCGAACTCGCGCTCGGGGATAAGACGGCTCTCGAGCTTTACGAGGTTAACGCCTGTGGCATTGAAACGCGACAATATGCGGAACAGTGTACCGGGGCGGTTGGGTATGTTTATCATTACACTCGTGCGGTCGGCACCCGAGTATATTTTGGGCTCCTTGGCTATGCATATGAAACGGGTGTAGTTGTTATCGCGGTTCTGCGCCGATGATTTGAGCACCTGCATCTGATAAAGCTCGGCACACAGACGGGAGGAGAGTGACGCCTTTGTGCGGTCGCCTGCCTGTGCCACCATACGGGCAGCCTCGGCTGTGTTCTCCATTGCAATGACACGCACATTCTTGAGGGTTGAGAGGAACTCCGAACACTGGCTTATGGCCTGCTGGTGCGAATATATCTCGCGTATCTCGGAGAGTTTCGCACCGGGAACTCCAAGCAGCGCGTGATCTACCTTAAGGCGCACACCGCGCACGATGCTCACGTTGTATTCCGACAAGAGGTCGTAGATGGCGTTTACCGAACCGGCAAGCGAGTTTTCAATGGGCAACACGCCATACTCGCACAAGCCGTTAGACACAGCCTTGAACACGCCCTCGAAGCCGTTCAAATACATAATATCGGGGAGGTCGAAAAGGCGCTCCGATGCCAAGTGGGCATATGAGCCCTCGCAGCCTGCACAAGCTACCGAAGCACGTTTGGGGAAGGGCTGTGGAGGCACCGAGGTTATCTCCTTTATCTTGTCGTAAAACTCGGAACCCTGTGCAAGCATACGTGTTTCGTACGACTCGCTTAGGTCAAATATGGTGCGATAGAGTGTGCGGCCATAGCCTTCGAATTCGGGGCCCAAGCGGCGCGACACATTGTGCAGCACGGTGCGTGCGCGCGAGGGGTGATATACGGGTAGGTTATTCTCCTTTTTGTAGCGCCCAACCTCGCTCACCACCTGCATACGTTTTGCAAAGAGGTCGCACATTTGGGTGTCGATTTCGTCAATCTGTTTGCGTAGTTCTTCTAAGTCCATATTCGTAACGTTTTTTATTGTTTATTCCATTATATTGCCACCGAGGGCTGCAAAATCCTCAAAGAACGAGGGGTACGATTTTGCCACACACTCGGCTCCCGTAATGGTGGTTATGCCTGCCGAAATGGTTGAAAGCACGGCGGCCGACATTGCTATGCGATGGTCGCCACAGCTATCGACGGGGCATTGCGCAACGGGCTGCCCGCCAACGACGGTGAATGTATCCTCGCCCACAATGGAGGATATACCGGCCGTGGCAAGCACGCTTTTCATAGCCTCTAAGCGGTCGCACTCCTTAAAGCGCAAACGCCCCACATTGGTAAACAACGTGGTGCCATTGGCGGCCGCAGCAGCGATGGAGAGAATGGGCACGAGGTCGGGGGTGTCGGTGCAGTCGAGCTCGGTACCGAACAGCTGTGACGGCATTGCCACTATGCCGTCGGTGGTGATATCAATATATGCACCCATAAGACGCAGATGGTCTATGATGCGCCTGTCGCCCTGCAAGGAGTGGGGCGACACGCCACGCACCACAATGGGGCGCTTGCCCACAACGCCTGCAACTACCCAGAAGGCTGCCGAGGACCAATCGCCCTCTACCACAAGGTTGCTTGGCAGGCTGTATTTTTGATTTCCTTTTATATAATAGCTATCGCCACGCCTATCGACCGTCACACCGGCTATGCGCAGCGCATCCAAGGTCATTTCTATGTACGATGCACTTGTGAGGCCACCTGTAATCTCTATTTCGCTGTCGCCATCGAGCATAGGCAGGGCGAACAGCAGGCCTGTGAGATATTGCGACGATATGTTGCCGGGCAGCGAATATTTACCGGCCTGCAAGGTGCCGTTGCAGGTTACAGGCAGTTCGAGGCCTGCGGTGTGACGGCTGAAGGATATGCCGTGCTGTGCAAGCACATTGCAAAGGTCGCTCATAGGGCGGGTGGGCAGCTTGCCGCTGCCCACAAAGGTGGCATCGGCGCCAAGGGCTGCCGCCACCGACATAAGAAAACGCAGCGTGGAGCCGCTCTCGCCACAGTCGAGCGTGCCGCCCCTTTGCAACCTCACAGGGTTCACGGTAAAGACTCCGTCGTTATATTTTATATCGGCACCGAGGGCATTGAGAGAGCGCATAGTGGCCAGGATGTCGTCGTTCACGCTGCTACACGCAAGGGTGCAGGGTGAACTGCCCAGCGCCGCACAGATGAGCAGGCGATGAGCTTGCGATTTTGATGGCGGGAGCACCACCACCCCATCCAACATACCGTTTACGCGTTTCTCCATATTATTATATTACTTTGTTCAACAGTTCTTTCAGTTCCTCAACAGCCACCGTGTGCAGCACGCACTGCCCCACCTCGCGCGGCAGCACAATGGATATATTGCCGCCACGGCGTTTTTTGTCGGAAAGGATTGAGGCGTACATATCGTCGGCCGAATAGTTGCAGGAAAGGTCGAAACCATAGCGTTGCAACAAGGCGGAAAGCTCATCGGTAATGTCGCTATAGCCACACAGGGGGGCTATCCTGGCTGCAATAACCATACCCTTGGCTACCGCCTCGCCGTGCGACACTGCAAAATCGCTCAGTTTCTCTATGGCGTGGCCGAATGTGTGACCGAAGTTCAAAAGGCCACGAAGGCCGTTGTCGAACTCGTCCTGCTGCACCACATCGCGCTTGATTTCAACGCAGCGGGCAACCACGCTGCCGCGTTCAAAGGGCACGGTGTGCAGGGTGTCATATAAATTCTTGTCGAGAATTACACCATACTTAACCACCTCGGCACAACCGTCGCGATAGATATTTGCGGGGAGGGTGTCCATAAGCGAGGTATCGCAGCAGACCAACGAGGGCTGATAGAAACTGCCTACCAAGTTTTTGCCTGCGGGGATATCTATGGCGGTTTTACCACCTACCGAGCTATCCACGGCGGCCAACAAGGTGGTGGGCACCTGTATATACTTAACACCCCGCAAATAGAGCGATGCCGAGAGGCCGCCAAGGTCGCCCACCACACCGCCGCCAAAGGCTATCACCGCATCGCTGCGGGTGAGCTGCTCCGTGGCCAGGAAACTGAGGAAGGCCAACAGGTTTTCGGCGCACTTGGAGGCTTCGCCTGCAGGGATGACATATTTGCAGGGGGCATAACCCGCTGCCTGCAGATAACCCATTATGCGGTTGCCATAGAGGGCATCCACATTACTATCGGTGAGGAGCGCCACGCGGCACCTCCCCACTAACGGCGCTATAAACTCCCCTATCTGCGGGAGTATGTTGTCGCCAATGTATATATCGTAACTGCGCGATGCCGTTACGTGTATTGTTTTATGAGACATATTATTTTTCTGTTTCCTCCTTGGCTATACGCCCCTCGCGCAACAAACGGCAAAGGGTATCGGCATCGCCTGCCGCCATAGCATCGCGATATTGGTTGAGGGAGTCTATTAACAAATCGAGCTCGGCAAGGAGATTCTCGCGGTTCTCCAGGAACAGCTCGGTCCACATCTTTTCGTTGAGGCGCGACACGCGGGTGAAATCGCGGAAACTACCCGCGCTGTAACCCTTGTGATACTGTGCCGACGGGCTCTTTATAAAGGCATTGGACACAACGTGGCACATTTGCGACGTGTAGGCTATCATACGGTCGTGGAAATCGGCTGTTGTAACCACGAATTTCTTGAAGTCGAGCGGGGCAAGTGCCTGCTTCACTCTGTCGAGCAGATTGATGTCGTCGTGCACGGGCGGTACCATAATAAAGGATGCTCCGCCAAAAAGCGTGGCACGGGAATGCTTATATCCCGAATATTGAAGGCCTGCCATAGGGTGACCACCCACAAACGTGAAACCATACTGTGCGGCAAGGGCAAAGCCCTGCTCGCACACAGCGCGCTTGGTACCGCAAAAATCCACGACCAAAGCCTGCGGGGCTATGTGTGGCGCATTATCGGCAAGATAGCCGATGACTGCCGCGGGGGTGGCGGTAAGGAGTATGAGGTTGCACTGGGGCAATGTGTTTTTCGCAAGCTCCTTGTCTATGGTACCATCGAGGCGGGCATAACCCAGCACAGTGGCATCTATGTCATATCCATAAACGGTGTGGCCCGCAGCTTTGAATGCCTTTGCTGCGGAACCACCTATGAGTCCCAAACCAACTATACCTACCTTCATAAGGCCGGGGGGGTTAGTGCATTATGCTGCGTATCTCACGCACGCGCGATGCCACCTCGTCGAACTGTGCGGGAGTGAGCGACTGCGCACCATCGCAAAGAGCGTGGGCGGGGTCGTTGTGCACCTCAATGATAAGGCCGTCGGCACCTGCGGCACAGGCTGCGCAAGCCATAGGACGCACAAGGCGCGAAACGCCTGTTGCGTGGCTGGGATCGACAACCACAGGCAGGTGGGTGAGGCCGTGGAGCACAGGAACTGCTGCAAGGTCGAGCACGTTGCGGGTGTAGTTGTCGTAACTGCGAATACCACGCTCGCAAAGCATCACCTGCTCGTTACCCTCGGACATAATATATTCGGCACTCATAAGGAGCTCCTTGAGGGTGGCCGAAAGACCGCGCTTCAGAAGGATTGGCTTGTTAGAACGGCCAAGCTCCTTGAGAAGTTCAAAGTTCTGCATATTGCGTGCACCCACCTGAATAATATCAACATCGGCAAAGAGGTCGAGGTGTGCCGCACTCATTATTTCTGTTACAATGGGAAGGCCTGTAGCTTCGCGCGCCTTCAACAGCAGCTGAAGGCCCTCGGCACGCAAGCCCTGAAAATCGTAGGGCGATGTACGGGGTTTGAAGGCTCCACCGCGCAGAATATTGGCACCCGATGCCTTGACAGCCCTGGCAATGGTGAGAATCTGCTCCTCCGACTCAACCGAGCAGGGGCCTGCCATAATAGCAAAGTGGCCACCGCCTATTTTCACTCTGTTTTCGCCGCTACCCACCTCTACAATTGTGTCCTCGGGGTGGAAACGACGGTTGGCACTTTTGAAGGGCTCGCTTATTCGGGTAACATTCTCTATGATTTCCAAGCCCGAAAGAAGGTCTATATCTATTTTACTTGTATCGCCTATGAGGCCGAGCACTGTTTGCATCTCGCCCTCCGACACGTGAACTCTCACTTTCTGCGACTCCAGCCAATGGATAAGGTTGTCGCGCTGCGCTTTTGTAACGCCATTCTTCAATACAGCTATCATAACGTCTTCTTTTTTATCTTTTCTTTTACAAATTCTTATTGAGGCGCAAAATTATAAATATTTTTTTCTTATCCTAAAATGTTACAAAATTTAATGCATACTTTTTTCAAAAAAAGTGCAATTAGAGCCGTTTAACGCAACTTTTTTACAAAATTATACAAGTTTTGTTTTCTACATTTGTTTCAAAACTGACAAGAAGGCAAGATATTATTCAACAGGCAAGATGAGCAAATGCTGCACAATGCAAAAACAAGGGGCGCCTCGCGAGGCGCCCCTTGGATATTGTTCGGAAAGATTGAAATTACTTCTTCAAAGCCTTCTTTACTGCCTTGTCGATTTTCTTCTCGGCAGCAGCGCGAGCCTTGTCAAATGCTTTCTGAGCCTTTGCCTTTGCAGCAGGTGTCTCGGCAGCCTTCACTGCATCGTACAACTTCCAGAGCTCAGCCTTAGCTGTAACCTCTTTCTGTGCAGCTGTGTAAGCCTCGGCAGCAGCCTCTGTGGCAGCCTCAACCTCGGGAGCAGCATATGCGTGCTTGTAACCCTTAACCTCGTTCCAGTGACCGCGAGTAAAGTCGGGGAATGTCACAGGTGCGCAGTTGTTGTCCATTGACAATGTACCGAGCTCTCCCAAGCAGCACCACTCAGCCATATCATATACGTCCATATCGAGGGGAAGACCATTCTGCAAGCAGTAAACAAGACGTGAATCCATCACGAAGTCCATACCGCCGTGACCAAGGTCGCGACCTTTCTCAACATACTTCTTGAGGATGGGGTGATAGTATTTTGCCATCATAGCATCTCTCTGCTCTGCGCTCATAAAGCCGTGGGCGTTGAGGTTATCAACCTGAGGAGCGCCTGTGCCTTTGAGAGCCTCGCCTGAGAGTGCGAGCTCGGGTGTGGGATACTTGGTTGCATAACCCTTTGTACCTGTGAGCTTGAACAAACGGTTGTAGGGCTGGGGAGTCATAACGTTGTGCTGAATCTCAACAACCTTACCGTTTGCTGTACGCATAAGTGTAGTGGTGTGGTCGCCATTGCGGAACTCCTTGCACTCTTTACCTGTTTTCTCCTTTACAAGTGCTTTGCCGAAGAAAGGCTCTGTATCCATAGCAACAAGTGTGGTGAAACGGTCGCCACGGTGAATGTCGAGACACTGTGCAACGGGGCCAAGGCCGTGAGTAGCGTAGAGGTCGCCACGGTTCTCCTTGTTGTATTTCAGACGCCAGTGGAGGTTGTCAACATCGTTGTCGGCGGGGTCCTTCCAATATGCATCCCAGAACCACTCGAGGCTGTGGATATAGGCACCCTCGGCGCGGATAATCTCACCGAAAACGCCATCCTGTGCCATAGCGAGAGCGTTCATCTCATAGTCGTCGTAGCAGCAGTTCTCGAGGATAAAGCAGTGAAGACGTGTCTTTTCTGCAAGCTCGATAAGGCTCCAGCACTGCTCGAGGTTCATTGCAGAGGGTACCTCGATGGCTGCGTGCTTGCCATTCTCCAAAGCACATTTTGCAATGGGATAGTGGTGGTTCCAGTCGGCAGCAATGTAAACGAGGTCGATGTCGGGACGTTTGCAAAGCTCCTCATAACCCTTCTCGCCACTGTAGATGTCGGCAGGCATAAGGCCCTGACTGCGAAGCTCCTTCTGGCACTTCTCGGCGCGCTCATACTCATAGTCGCAAAGAGCAACGATTTCAACACCGGGGATACGGCAGAAACGGGTTACAGCACCGGGGCCGCGCATACCAAGACCAACGAATGCAACGCGCACTGTCTGGATGGGGGCAACTGCCAAGTTAAGAACGTGCTGCTGGCCCTCGGGACGAGCGGGAGTCTCAACAACAATAGTACCTTTGTCCCAGCTCCACTTTGTTGAGGGAGACAGAGATTGTGCCTGTGCGGTAACGCCTGAAAGAGCCATTACGGCTGCAAATGCGTAACCAAAGATTTTCTTAAAGTTCATACTGTTATTTTTTTATGTTTATAAATTTATAAAAAATCGAAACAAACGTTAGTTGCAGTTGCAAATATAGCCATAAATAATTACAAAGCAAAAAAATGATATTTTTTGTGAGTGTAATGTAAAAAAATGATTAAAAGCAGCGCAATGCAAAAATAGAACGGCTGTTAAAGACTGCAATACAAAATTGGTTCGCAAGTTGTTTGCCGTTTGTTTGCAACAAGGGAATGCGGCAAAAAAAACGCTGTCACTCAACCTTGCTGTCGCCTATCCAACGGCCCGAAAAGACTCTGTGGTCGGTCTTATAGAGCGCGCCATAGCCCTGGCGGTAGCCATCTTCGTATTTGCCATACCAGAAATCGCCATTGGCCCAATAGTATATGCCATAGCCGTGGCGGCGGCCGTTATAGAGCTCGCCGTAATAGGTGTCGCCATTTTCATATACAATCTTCCGGAATGTATAAAGTGGAACGGGGTTATCGGTCGTGGGTACATAGGGAGCCGAAAGGCGGGGATTGCCCTCGGGGGTACACACGCGCAGGATATTGCCTGTAGCAAGGTCGTACTCCACAAAATGGTCATCGCTACCCACGCGGGCAGTCTCCATCGTAATGGTTATGCCGAAAAAGTGGCGGCCGTTGCGGTACTGGCCGAATGTTTGCGCACCGCTATTGGAGAGGAAATAGCCCCAACCATAAATTTTATTATCTATAAAATTGCCCACATACTGGCCGTGGTTGTTCGACACATACTTCACCTCGCCCTCGGCCGATGCGTAATCGCAGAATACCGCCTGCAAGGGGTCGCTCATAACAGGATAGAATTGCACCTGTTCCTGTGCCACAAGCATTGTGGATAGTAATATAAATGTAGTGAACAGTATTTTTCTCATTACTCTATTGTATATAATTTATTATCCTTTATATATTGCCACACCTGTGGCGTCACCATTTCCGAAGCATCGATGCCCGCGGCCACGGCTCGGCGCACCTGCGTGGAACTTACATCGTGCAATGCAGCGGAGAGCCACGTCACGCCCTGTGGCAGGGGCGGCTGTTTTTCGCTTCCACGAGGATAGACTATTATTCGATGATTTGCAAGAATCTCTTGCCATTTGTACCATTTATGGAATTTTTCCCAGTTATCGGCACCTATGAGCAGGATGAACTCGCGCGACGGATATGCACTACGCAGGGCCTCCAACGTGTGCACCGTATATGATGGGCGCGGAAGGGAAAATTCAAAGTCACAGGCCACAAGGCGGCTGTCGCCTGCCGTGGCAAGCTGCACCATACGCAAGCGGGCATCCTCGGGAGTGAGCCGCACATCGGCCTTGTGAGGATTCTGCGGCGACACCATAAACCACACCTCCTGTGCAAGCCCCCTGCCACACACCTCGCGGGCAAGTGCCAAATGGCCCGTGTGCACGGGGTCGAAACTGCCGCCGAATATCACGGTGGGAATCCTATTCATTCAAAAATTTGTTGACAACGGCAAGAACCTCCTCTTTTGCTTTGTCCAGGTTGTCGTTCACAATAACCCTGTCGGCATATTTTGAGAAGGTCATTTCATACTCGGCCTTTCCTATGCGGTTCTCTATCTCGTCGGGGGCGGTATCGCCACGCTGTATAAGGCGGTTGCGCAACTCCTCTATCGACGGAGCCTGCACAAAGATGAACAATGCACGCGAGCCATAATATTTCTTAAGGCTGCAACCACCCTTTACATCCACGTCGAACAGGATATTCTGACGCGTCAGCTGCTCCTCTACCTGCGACTTGAGCGTGCCATAGAATCGCCCGGGATAGACCTCTTCGTACTCCACAAACTCGCCTGCATAGATTTTTGCACGGAACTCGTCGGGGGTGAAGAAGAAGTAATCCACACCGTGTTGTTCCTCGCCGCGTGGCGGACGGCTTGTGGCCGACACCGAGAAGCCGAACGACAGGCCCTGCTCCATAAGATAGTGTACCAAGGTTGATTTTCCCGAGCCCGATGGTGCCGAAAAAATCACTACTTTACCGTTGCTCATATTTTTACATTACGTTTAATACCTGTTCTTTAATCTGCTCAAGTTCGTCTTTCATCTTCACCACGATATTCTGCATTTCGGCGTGGTTGCTTTTGCTGCCGAGAGTGTTTATCTCGCGCCCCATCTCCTGGGCTATGAAACCGAGTTTTTTACCCTGGCCGCGAGGCCCGTCGATGGTTTCCACAAAGTAGTTCAAGTGGTTGGAAAGGCGCTGTTTTTCCTCGTTAATATCGAGTTTTTCTATGTAGAAGATAAGTTCCTGTTCAAAGCGGTTCTTGTCGTAATCGACACCCACCTGCTTTTCAAGGGTATCCTTTATGCGGGCACGGATTTTTTCCACACGCTCCTTTTCATATGGCTCCACGCTCGAGAGCAAAGAGGAAATATTGCCGATTTTATCGAGGAATTTTGCCTGCAGAGCCTCACCCTCCTGCTTGCGGAAGGCAAGTATATCGTTGAGCGCCTCGTTAATGGCACCAAGCGCAAGAGCCCACTCTTCGTCGTCCACCTCGTACACCTCCTTGCGGGCAATGACATCGGGCAAGCGAAGCAATGTTTCAAACATATTCTGCGGCAGGGGGATGGAGGTAGCCTTTGAAGCCTCGGTCATCTGCTCTATATATGTTTTCATCGCATCCACATTTATCGAAGGCACATCGGCCTTCTCGCTCTGCTCCACCCACAGCGAAAAATCGACTTTGCCACGTTCGAGCACACTTGTCACAAGGGTTCGTATCTCCATTTCGTGCCCTTTGAACTGCGGGGCAATGCGCGTTGAAAGGTCCATTGCCTTGCCGTTGAGCGAACGAATCTCAATACAGATTTTCCTGTCCAAATAAAGAGCCACAGCCTTGCCGTAACCCGTCATAGAGTATATCATATAGCTAAAATTTACGGCGATGTGCTTTTTTACACTAACGCCATTACAAGTTTCTTATGTACAATATTATGCAAAAATAGCCAATATTTCCAAAAAGCCGCAAATGCTGCCGTCATTTTTTGGCGGCAGGCCCTAAAAATAGGAAGAGAGGACACAAACACAATATTAAAAAATATTATTTATTAGTAACTATAACATTTAATTTGTATTTTTGCCATTAAATGCCGCAATAAGGCTATTTGCAAAACAGAAAAACAACAAAAATATGGCAGTAATACTACATATAGAAGCCTCTACCGAAATATGCTCGGTGGCACTGAGCGAGGACGGACAGGTGTTTTTTGAGAGAGTGAACAAAGAGGACCGCTCACACGCAAAGGTGCTTGCACCCTTTGTGGAGGAGGCCATAAATATGGCCGACAGCCGCAGTATGCCGCTCACAGCAGTGGCATTGAGTTGCGGCCCCGGCTCATACACAAGCCTGCGCATAGCATCGTCAACCGCAAAAGGTGTGTGCTACGGGCGCAACATACCACTTGTGGCCATACCCACAACGGCAATTATGTGCGTGCCTATGTTGCTGGGCGAGGAGTTGCCCGAAGAGGCGCTCCTGTGCCCTATGATAGATGCTCGCCGCAACGAGGTGTATGCCACCGTGTATGACAGGGCACTGAACGTGGTGCAGGAGACCGCCGCGGTAATCGTTACCGAAGAGAGTTTTAGCCACCTGCTCTCCACCCGCCCCGTATATTTCTTTGGCAACGGAGCGCCCAAGTGCAGCACCATAATAAAGCATCCTAATGCCCATTTCACCGAAAAGTTCCGCAACCCGCTTGCAAAGAATATGATGCCGCTTGCCGAACGTGCCGTGTGGGAGCAGCGTTTCGAGGACATAGCCTATTTCGAGCCCTTCTATTTGAAGAATTTCATAGCCACCAAGCCAAAGGAACTGCTTAAAAACTTCTAAAAAAACAGTACCACTATGATGGAATACAATACCAAACAAAAGAGATTGCCGCTGCCCGAATATGGCCGTTCGGTACAGAAGATGGTTGACCACGCACTCACTATCGAGGACCGCGAGGAGCGACAAAAATGTGCACACACCATAATAAACATTATGGGTAGTATGTTCCCCAACCTACGCATCCTGCCCGACTGGGAGCGCAAACTGTGGGACCACCTTGCCATAATGGCCGATTTTCAATTGGACATAGACTATCCCGTGGAGGTTATAAAGAAAGAGAAATTCAACGAACCCCCGCAGAGAATCCCATACCAGACGGGCGAGATAGCCAACCGTCACTACGGCCGCATTGTAGAGGAGATGATAGCACACGCCTGCACAATGGAAGAGGGCGAGGAGCGCGACCGCTTTGTGGAACTCATAACCGTGCAGATGAAGAAGAACTACATAGCCTGGAACAAAGACGGTGTCGAGGACAAAAAGATTTTCGAGGACCTCAAACACTACTCGCAGGGCAGGATTGACATTACCGAGGGCGAGATAAGAATAAACCCCGGTGCACCGGCAGGCGGGCAGCGCAACGGCAAAGGACGCCAAATGGGCAAAAAGACATTCAAACGCAAATATTGAGAAACCGTATAAACCACACACGATATGGCATCATTCATTATTGAGGGCGGGCACAAACTCAAAGGCGACATCACCCCGCAAGGAGCAAAAAACGAGGTGCTGCAAGAGATTTGCGCCACACTGCTTACCGCAGAGAAAGTAACCATAGAGAACATCCCCGACATTGCCGATGTGAACAACCTCATCAACCAGCTTATGAATATGGGAGTGAGCGTTACACGCAACGGCGTGGGCTGCTTCACATTCCAGGCAGACAATGTGAACCTCGACTACATCGATAGCGAGGAGTACATAAACGGTTGCGCACGCCTGCGTGGTTCGGTAATGTTCATAGGCCCATTGGTGGCACGTTTTGGCAAGGCCAGAATGTCGGAACCCGGTGGCGACAAGATAGGCCGCCGCAGACTCGACACCCACATTATAGGCTTGCAGAAGTTAGGAGCATCGTTCAGTTTTGACCAGGAAAAGCGCATATATCGTATGCAGAGCAGTGGTCTCAAAGGCTGCACTATGTTGCTCGACGAGGCTTCAGTAACAGGAACGGCCAACATTATTATGGCAGCAGTGCTTGCCGAGGGAAAAACAACCATATACAATGCCGCTTGCGAGCCCTACATACAGCAACTGTGCAGAATGCTCAACAAGATGGGTGCAAAAATTTCGGGTATAGCCAGCAATCTGCTCACCATAGAGGGTGTGAAGGAACTTGGCGGCTGTACACACCGCGCCTTGCCCGATATGATTGAGGTGGGCAGTTTCATAGGTATGGCAGCTATGACGCAGAGCGAGATTACCATAAAGAACGTATCGTTCGAGAACTTAGGAATCATCCCCGACAGTTTCCGCCGCCTGGGAATACATTTTGAGCAGAAGGGCGACGACATCTTCATCCCCGAGCAGGAGCATTATGAGATTGAGTCGTTCATCGACGGCTCCATAATGAACATAAGCGATGCACCGTGGCCCGGCCTCACACCCGACCTTTTGAGCGTGCTCCTGGTGACAGCCATACAGGCAAAGGGTAGCGTGCTCATACACCAGAAGATGTTCGAAAGCCGCTTGTTCTTTGTGGATAAACTCATAGATATGGGAGCACAAATCATTCTTTGCGATCCACACCGTGCCGTAGTCATAGGACACGACCGCAATTTCACCCTGAAACCTCGCTCTATGAGCTCCCCCGACATACGTGCCGGTATTGCGCTGCTCATTGCAGCTATGAGCGCCGATGGTGTGAGCCGCATCGACAACATAGAGCAGATAGACCGCGGTTATCAAGACCTCGAAGGCCGCCTGAACCTGATAGGAGCAAAAATAACACGTTCATAAAAGATGCTGAAAAGAGAAGATTTTGTACACTACGGCAAATTCCTGAAGCCCCACGGCACAAAAGGGGAGATAGGGTTGCAGGGCGACAGCTACACATTAGGCGACGACTGCGACTTTGTTGCCTGCGACATAGACGGTATATTGGTACCCTTCTTCTTTGAGTATTGCCGCACGAAGAACAACGATGCCGTGATACTTAAAATAGAGAGGCTCAACAGTGCCGAGGAGGTGCGCTTTCTCACAAACCGCGACGTATATATTCCGCGCGAGTGGGTTGAGGACAGCGAAAACCTCACCTGGAGCTATTTCAAAGGATTCAGGGCCGCCGACAATAGATTGGGAGCAATAGGCGAGATTACCGACATTGACGAAAGCACCATAAACACCCTGTTTGTGGTGGAGAAGGAGGGCGAGGAGATACTTATCCCCGTGCGGGAGGAGTTCATTGCCGGCATCGACCACAAAAAGAGAACCATAACATTCGACCTGCCCGAAGGGCTCCTGTCGTTATAAACAAACAGAAAAACAACAAGGTTATGAGCAAGAAATTTCGCAGCCGCCTGATGCGCAAGTACCGCCTCACCATTCACAACGAGAACAAGTTGGAGAATGTGCTCGGATTCTACATATCGCCCCTGTGGGTGATACTCTCACTCTTCTTCTCGTTCCTGCTTGTTGCGGGTGTCATATATCTCATTCTGGCATTCACACCCGTGATTGAGTACCTCCCGGGCCGCATAAACAACAAGACACGCGAAACGCTGGTAAACTACAACCTGAGAATAGATTCGCTGAAGGAGGTGACCGAGAAACAGGACCGTTACCTTGCCAACATAAAGAACCTTATGGAGGGGAACCACACCATAGACAGCGTATTGAATGCACCCGAGCTGCCATCGACCGACGACATATCCATTGTGACATCGGAACTGGAGAAGGAGTTTGCCGCGGCGTTTGAGGAGCGCGAGAAGCACAACCTCACATCTTATGCCACAAGCGTGGGCACCCTGCAGGAACTGAACCTGTACCGCCCCACAAGCGGTGTGGTTATAAGGAGCTTCAGCCCACAGGAGAAGCACTATGGAGTGGATATTGCCGAGAACCCCGGCGAGAGCGTGCTTGCCATACACGGCGGCACCGTGGTAATGAGCGACTACACGGCAAAGGAGGGATACACAATAGCCATACAGCACCGCGAGAACCTTGTATCGATTTACCGCAATTGCCGCCAACTGCTCAAAGAGGTGGGCGACAAAGTGGTGGCAGGCGAGGTTATCGCCACACTGAGCAACAGTAGCGACAAAGAGGGTGAAACAAAGCCATACCTGCATTTTGAGCTATGGCACAGGGGCAAAGCCCTCGACCCCAACATATACATTGCATTCTAAACGAAGAACACAAGCATAAAACATAATATGGAAACTGAGAAAAAAAGACAAATAGCCATATTGGGCTCTACCGGTTCTATAGGTACACAAACATTACAGGTGGTGGAGGAGCACCCCGAGTGTTTCGAGGTATATGCAATTACGGCAGGTACAAGGGTTAACGACCTCATAGAGCAGGCGCGCAAATTCCTGCCTCGCGTGGCAATCATTGCCGACGAAAGCAAGTACCCGCAACTGAAGGAGGCACTTGCCGACCTGCCCATAAGGGCGATAGGCGGCTACGAAGCCATTTGCGACGTGGTACAGGAGCCCGCCATAGATATTGTTGTAACCGCTATGGTAGGATTTTCGGGCTTGCGCCCCACGATTGCTGCCATAAAGGCAGGCAAGGAGATTGCACTTGCCAACAAGGAGACTATGGTGGTGGCAGGCGAGCTTGTGAACGAGCTTGCAACAAAGCACAATGTGGCAATTCTGCCCGTGGATTCGGAACACTCGGCCATCTTCCAGTGCCTTGCCGGCGAAATGGAGAACAAGGTGGAGAAACTCATACTCACGGCATCGGGTGGCCCTTTCCGCACCTGGGACATTGCGCAGCTCGAGAACGTGACCAAGGAGCAGGCGCTCAAGCACCCCAACTGGAGTATGGGGGCAAAGATAACCATCGACTCGGCATCGATGATGAACAAGGGTTTCGAGGTTATGGAGGCAAAATGGCTCTTTGGCGTGGGGGCAGAGGATATTGAAGTGGTTGTGCACCCCCAATCGGTAATACACTCAATGGTGCAGTTTGCCGACGGAGCCGTGAAAGCGCAGCTTGGCACGCCCGATATGCGCCTGCCTATAATGTATGCCCTCTCATACCCGGCACGCCTCACATCGTCGTTCTCACGCCTCGACTTCGGCACACTGGGAGAGCTCACATTCGAGAAACCCGACTTGGAGAAATTCCCCAACCTGCGCCACGCCTACACCGCCCTGCAGCAGGGTGGCAACACACCCTGCGTGGTGAATGCAGGCAACGAGGTGTGTGTGGCGGCATTCCTTGCCGACCGCATACGTTTCAACGATATGCCACGCCTCATAGAGAAGGCTATGCAGCAGGCACCCTTTATTTTGAAACCCACATTGGAGGACTACTTTGCCACCGACAAGGAGGTGCGCAAGATGGTTGAGGAGTGGATTGGATAACCCTTAAACGAAATTCATATAAAGTAAGATGGAAGTATTTTTTATACGTGCGTTGCAGTTGATTATGGCACTGAGCCTCTTGGTGCTGGTACACGAGTTTGGACACTTTATTTTTTCACGCATATTCAAAGTGAGGGTAGAAAAATTCTACCTCTTCTTCGACTGGGGCTTCTCGCTATTCAAGTGGAAGCCCAAAAACAGCGAAACGGAATATGGCATAGGCTGGATACCCCTTGGCGGATATTGCAAAATATCGGGTATGATAGACGAGTCGATGGACACCGAGCAGATGAAGCAACCTATGCAGCCGTGGGAGTTCCGTGCAAAACCCGCCTGGCAACGCCTGCTCATTATGATTGGCGGCGTGATGTTCAACTTCATACTCGCTATGTTCATATACGCAATGATTATGTTCACTTGGGGCGAGAGCTATACCGACATACGCAAAGCCACATACGGAATGGAGTTCAACGAGAATGCCAAATCATTAGGCTTTATGGATGGCGATATAATACTTAAGGTGGATGACCGGGATGTAGAGCGCTATAGTGTGGACCTGCTCCGCGCCATAGCCGATGGAAAGACCGTTACCGTGATGCGTGGCGGGCAAGAAGCCATTGTGAACATTCCCGAAGACTTCGGCCTGCTCGATATGGGCAAGGAGGTGCCCTTTATGCAGTTCCGCCTGCCCGCGGTAATCGACAGCATACTGCCCGCATCGCCCGCAGCCACAGCAGGCCTGCACAAGGGCGACAGTGTGGTGAACATAGGCGGCGAGAAGATTGGTTCGTGGAACGGCCTTATGCTTGCTATGCACAAGATGCAGGAGAGCGGTATAAACAGCGTGGATATCACCGTAATGCGCGACAGCCTTGTAACCCTCACCGCACAGGTCGACAGCACATACAAGTTAGGTATCACACCCCGCACCCCCAACTACCCCGTGGAGAAGATTACATATAACTTTTTTGAGGCATTCCCCGCAGGCATAGCCTATGGTTGGAACGTGCTCAAGGGCTATGTGAGCGATTTCAAATACCTCTTCTCAAAGGAGGGAGCACAGTCGGTGGGAATGTTCGGCACCATAGGCAGCCTGTTCCCCGCAATGTGGAACTGGCACCAGTTCTGGCTTATGACTGCGATGCTCTCGCTCATTCTTGCCGTAATGAACATACTGCCCATACCGGCATTGGACGGCGGGCACGTGGTGTTCCTGCTCATCGAGGTGATAACGGGACGCAAGCCAAGTGACAAGGTGCTGGAGTATGCCCAAATGGTGGGTATGTTCATACTGCTAGGCCTCTTTATTTTGGCAACATACAACGATGCAATGCGTTTCATTTTCTAAAGCAAACGGAATGAAAAACATAATCCTTTTCATAATGGGAACGGCTCTATGCGCTTGCGCAGCCAACAAGCAAAACGCAGCCGTGGCTGACAATAATGAGAAGGGCGCCACACCCGTTGCGCAAGCAACAAAGATTGCACCTATGGCCCACGACGACACGCAGAGCTTTGCAACAACCCTCTTCAAAACAGTGAACAGCAGCTGTGGCGAAGAGAACTTGTGCGTATCGCCTGCAAGCGCAATGTGGGCACTTGCAATGACTGCCAACGGAGCAGAGGGCAACACCGCAAGGCAGATGTATGCCGCGCTTGGATATCCCGCAGCTGCAAAGCAGCGCGCACCCTTCAACGCATTACAGAAAAGCAGTATTGAAACCGCCGAGAATAACGAAAAGGCTGTTGTGAACATAGCAAACTCAATATGGATAAAGAACACCATAAAGTTGAAAGAGCCTTTCATAGCAACCAACAAACTGTTCTACGATGCCGAGGTAAAGCACACGACCTTTGACGATGCCGCTGTGACCGAAATAAACAACTGGTGCAGTGAAAAGACCAACGGCAAAATAAAATCCATACTCAACGAGAGCAACCCCGCTACACTGCTGATGCTTATAAACGCGCTATACTTCAATGGTAAATGGGCTAACCCGTTTGATAAGGAGCAAACAAAAAAAGCCCCATTCACAAAAGCAGATGGAGAGGTTGTGGAGGTGGATATGATGCATCAGCAACGCCAGGCTGCATACTACGAAGATGATATTATGCAGGTAACATTAAGGCCGTTTTTGTATAACGAATACTATATGATGCTCGTTCTGCCCCGCGAGGGCATTACCATAGAGCAGGCAGCCGACGCATTGGCCGACAGGTATGAAAAAATCGATGCCGAAAGAGCAGATTGCCTGCTGCACTTAGGAATGCCCAAATTCAAGAACGAGTTCGGCACCAGCCTCAAAGCCACCCTGCAAGCAATGGGGATGGAAGATGCCTTTACCGACAAGGCCCGTTTTGACGGAATATCAAAAACACCATTGCGCATAGACGATGTTGTACAAAAGACATACATTGCCGTGGATGAGGAGGGTGCAGAGGCTGCCGCCATTACCTATGTTGCACTATGCGGAATGAGTATGATGCGCCCGCAGGAACCCAAAACAATGGTTATGGACCGCCCGTTCATATATGCCATAAAGGATAGGCGCAGCGGCGACATTCTGTTTATAGGCAAGGTGGGCAATCCAAATAAATGAAAACAATAAACTATATATAATATGAGAAAGATATTAAGTGTAATGATGATGCTGCTTTTTGCAGCCGTCGCTATGGGCAAAGGCCCAAAATATGTATTCTACTTTATAGGCGATGGTATGGGCCCGTCGCACGTATTGGGAACCGAACTCTTTTTAGGCGAGAAAGAGGGCGTTATAGGCCGCCCCAAGAAGCTAAGCTTCACGCAGTTCCCCCACACGGCATTTGTAACCACATTCTCGGCAAGCAACGGAGTGACCGACTCCGCAGCATCGGGAACAGCCCTTGCCACAGGACACAAGACCAACAACGGACACCTGGGCGTGACACCCGACGGTGAGCCCGTTTACAGTGTTGCACACGCAGCAAAAGAGGCAGGGTATGCAGTGGGTGTGGCCACCACGGTGTGCATAAACCACGCCACACCGGGAGCATTCTATGCACACAACAACAGCCGCAACAACTACCACGATATTGCACAGGAGATGATTGATGCCGACTACGATTTCTATGCAGGCGGCGACGTAAAGTGCAGCGACGAGCAACGCAAGGCCTTTTACAACAAGGCAAGAGAACACGGATACGCCATTGCACGCGGATATGCCGACTATTTTGCAAAATCGGGCTACGCCAAAAAGCTGATGTTCTACCAAGAGGAGGTGAGAGAGGATATCCCCTACGCAATAGACCGCGACCACAAGGACCTCACTCTGGCACAGGTAACCGATGCAGCCATCGACTTTTTGCAGAATAAGAGCAAAAAGGGCTTTTTCCTTATGGTAGAGGGCGGAAAGATTGACTACGCATCGCATAGCGACGATGCTGCCACGGTATTCAACGAGATGCTCGACTTTAATGATGCCATAGCCCGCGCCGTGGAGTTCTACAAAAAGCACAGCAGAGAAACACTTATCATTGTTACAGCCGACCACGAAACAGGCGGTCTGGTACTTGGTTACAGCGGCGCATACAAACTGAATCTTAAGGCCCTCGACTGCCAGAAGGCCAGCGAGGACAAGCTCAAAAGCATTATGCGCACAAAGGCTATGCAACGTATGGTTATGCAGTGGGAGGATATGCAGGCTGTTATAACCGAAAACACCGGTTTGTGGGGCGAACTAAAGCCAAGCAAGGAGGAGCAGGCGATGAAACAGCTGTTCGAGGAGGGCAACGCCAACCCAGAAAAACGTGTTGAGAAATTCGAAGCCATCGCCACCGTGGCAAAGAACGCAGTGAACCGCATAGCTCTTGTAAGCTGGGCAGGCCCCAACCACTCGGGCACATTCGTACCGCTGTTTGCAATAGGCAAGGGTGCCGAGGAATTCCGTGGTGTCATCGACAACACCGATATTCCCAAGATGATTAAAAGAATTGCGGAGTATAAATAGTTACAATATGACGTATATAAAAAGGGTATTGCACGTGTGATCTGGCCCCAAGAAGTTGGACGGATTAATAATAAATTTTATTGGTAAAGAGTTCGGTATTGCACCGGACTCTTTCCTTTTAGTCTCAGTTTAATTCTGTCATTGTTGTAGTAATGGATATACTTCTTGAGTTCCTGTT
>JAFXGV010000077.1 GCA_017536765.1 Bacteroidaceae bacterium | reverse complement strand
TCGCTGTCGTCAAAAAAGACCAAGGGCGGTATGGGATTGTCGCTTGGAATAGGTTTGGGATTGAGTTTCTCGTACATACTTTTCCAAACAATATCATCGGCCTTTGCCGACCAGATGCCTGTGGCCGTTGCCGTGTGGTTGCCCAATATTTTGTATAGTTTCATTGCTCTCTATTTATATAGGAAAGCACCCAAATAAGAAGTTTCTAATAATTTATGTATTTTACCGATTTTGATTTTGAAGACGAGGTTCTCGATGCGCTCGATGCTATGCGCTTTGAGACCTGTACCCCTATACAGGAACAGACCATACAGCCGCTGATGGACGGGCGCGACCTCATTGGTGTGGCACAGACCGGAACAGGAAAAACCGCAGCCTATCTGCTACCTGTACTTAACAAATTGTGCCGCGGCGGCTATCCCGACGATGCCATAAACTGTGTGGTTATGGCACCCACACGCGAGCTTGCACAGCAGATAGACCGCCAGTTGGAAGGGTTCACATATTTTATGCCCATCTCAAGCGTGGCTGTGTATGGAGGAAATGATGGTCAGCGATACGAGCAGGAGCTGCGCGGTATGGCCCGTGGTGCCGACATTATTGTTGCCACACCCGGAAGGCTCATAAGCCATATAAATTTAGGGAACATCGACCTGTCACGCGTGTCGTTCTTCATTCTCGACGAGGCCGACCGTATGCTCGATATGGGCTTCTACAACGATATTATGACTATTGCCAAGCAACTGCCCAAGGAGAGGCAGACAATGCTCTTTTCGGCCACTATGCCACAGGAAATACGCAAGTTGGCAGCTAACATACTCACCAACCCGTTGCAGATAACCCTGTCGCTTGCCAAGCCTGCCGAAGGTATTTCACAAGAGGCATACATATGCCACGAGGGGCAGAAGATGGGCATCATAAAAAGTATATTTGAAAACGAAAGCACCGAAAGGGTAATACTCTTTGCATCGCGCAAGAGCAAGGTCAAGGATATATCGATAGCATTGAAAAAGCGCGGTTTCAATGTAGGCGAGATGCACAGCGACCTGGGACAGGCCGAGCGCGACGAGATAATGTTCCGCTATAAGAGCCGCAAGATTGATATAATTGTGGCAACCGACATTCTTGCCCGCGGAATAGACATAGACGACATACGAATAGTGATAAACTACGATGTGCCCCGCGACTGCGACGACTACATACACCGCGTGGGCCGCACTGCACGTGCCAACACCAAGGGGCGCGCAATAACATTCGTATCGGTGGAGGACCAGCAATACTTCAAGCGCATAGAGGAGTTTATGGAACAGGAGGTACCCAAGACTGCCCTACCAGAGGAGCTTGGCGAGGCGCCCGAGTATGCACCCAATAGCGGCCGTTCACGCGGCGGCAAACGCAGTGGCAACCGCAAGGAACAGGGCGGCCGCGGCCACGGGCGCAGAGACAAGAGCCGCCGAGAGAGCGGCAAGCCCAAAGCAAAGAAAGAAGCAACAACCACCACGCAACCTGCAGAAAGCAACGCGGCAACTACCGGCAACAACGAAGGAAAGAAAAGGCCGCAGCGCCGCCGCTATCACCGACGCCCAAAAAGGGATAAAGGAGCGAGCAATAGTACCGTAGAGTAACACATAAAAAAATAGAACCAAACAAAAATTTGGTTCTATTTTTTTATTACGTTCACTCTACTCCGCTACAAGCTGCTTGTAGGTTGTTTTGGGTGAGCGGGCTGCAGTCGTTTCGTCGAGACGGCGCACGGGTGTTGAATAGGGAGCATTCTTCACCACATCGGGGTTCTCTATCGCCTCGCGTGCCACGGTTTTCATTACAGCAATGAACTCGTCGAGAGTCTCTTTGCTCTCGGTTTCGGTGGGTTCAATCATAATGCTCTGGTGGAACAGCAAAGGGAAATAGATTGTGGGGGCGTGGTAACCGTAGTCGAGCAGGCGCTTGGCAATATCGAGCGTGGTTACACCTGTCGATTTATCGACAAGACCATCGAACACAAACTCGTGCTTGCACACGCCCTCTATGGGTAGCAGATATTCGTTCTTCAACGACTCCTTCACATAGTTGGCATTGAGCACTGCAAGCGGGCCTACCATCTTCACATTCTCGCGACCGAGTGTGAGGATATATGTGTATGCACGCATAAGCACGCCGAAATTACCGAGGAAGTTCGACACGTAGCCGGCCGACTGCTCGTCGCTGTCTATGAAGAAACGGCCTGCATCGTCTTTTTTCACCTGCGGGTTGGGCAGCAGATGCTCCAAGCCGGTACGCACACCCACAGGACCATCGCCGGGGCCACCGCCGCCGTGTGGTGTGGAGAATGTCTTATGCAGGTTTATGTGCATAATGTCGAAGCCCATATCACCCGGGCGGCACTTGCCGAGCACAGCATTTAGGTTGGCTCCATCGTAGTAGAGCAAGCCACCTGCCTCGTGCACAAGGCGCGCAATTTCGGGAATCTCCGTTTCAAAGATTCCAAGGGTGTTGGGGTTGGTCATCATAATACCGGCCACGGTATCGTCGAGCAGGGGTTTCAAATCCTCTACATCTACTGTACCATTGGCTGTGGATTTTACCTCTACAATCTGCAAGCCACAAACTGCTGCGCTGGCGGGATTGGTACCGTGGGCGCTGTCGGGCACAATAACCTTGGTACGTTTAAGGTCGCCGCGCTGTGCGTGATAGGAGCGCATAATCATAAGACCTGTAAGCTCGCCGTGTGCTCCCGCATAGGGGTTGAGAGTGAAGGCCGAAAGGCCGCTAATCTCGGCAAGCGAGGCTGCAAGGTTGTAATAGACCTCCAAGGCACCCTGCGATGCTTGCACAGGGGTTTCTGGGTGCAGGCTTGTGAAAGCGGGCAATGCACAAATCTCCTCGTTTATGCGGGGGTTGTATTTCATTGTACAGCTGCCAAGTGGATAGAAGCCTGTATCCACGCCAAAGTTCTTGTTGGAAAGATTGGTGTAGTGGCGCACAACATCGAACTCTGTCACTTGCGGCAAGAGTGGCGCATCGGTGCGCTTGAGGTTTGCGGGCAAAGTGCAGGGGCAATACTGCTCCTTGAATTCGTTTTTAGGAAGGGAATATCCCTGACGGCCCTCTTTCGAGAGTTCGAATATAAGTTTATCATAATTGCGTATCATAACTGTTCCTCCCTAAATTAGATGTTGTTTACTACTTCCACAAGCTTGTCAATCTCGGCCTTAGTGCGTTGCTCGGTTACACAAATGAGCAACATATCGTCGGCTATGCGCACACCGCCCAAAATACCTGCTGCAAGCAGTGCCTCCTGAATATCCTTTGCGGGAACGGTAGTCTTTACCGCAAACTCGTTCATAAATGGCTTGTCGAATGCCAAAGTGCACTTGCCCGTTGCCACGAGCCTTTCGGCAAGGTAGTGTGCCCCACCGTACGATGCGGCATTTACCTCTTTGAGCCCCTTGTGGCCCATAAGCGACAGGTAGATGGTAACGTAGAGCGCCATTAGCGACTGATTGGAGCAGATGTTGCTGTTGGCCTTTTCGCGGCGTATGTGCTGCTCGCGAGCCTGCAATGTGAGCACGAATGCGCGCTTGCCATCAACGTCGGTGGTTGCTCCCACTATGCGGCCGGGCAGCTTGCGCACAAGGGCATTGGTGGTTGCAAGATAGCCCACATATGAGCCACCGTAGTTCATTGGAATACCCAACGACTGAGCATCGCCGCAAGCTATGTCGGCACCCCACTCGGCAGGCGTTTTGAGCACTGCAAGCGACGAAGGATTGGCATTCATAACCATTAGAGCCTTCTTTGCGTGGCATATATCGGCAACACCGGTATAGTCCTCAATTATTCCATAGAAATTGGGCTGTGCAAGAATTACGCCTGCCACATCGTCGCCGGCAAGCATTGCCTCAAGAGTGGCAAGGTCGGTGACACCATCCTTTTCGGGGACGGTTTCAACTATCACGCCCTGATATTTTGCATAGGTTTCCACCACCCTTTTCACTTTGGGGTTAATGGTGGCCGAAACAAGCACCTTGTTACGTTTTTTGGCAGCGGCAATGGTCATCATCATAGCCTCGGCGGTGGCGGTTGTGCCGTCGTACATAGAGGCATTGGTAACGTCCATACCTGTGAGTTCGGTTATCATAGACTGATACTCGAAGATATACTGCAACGTGCCTTGCGAAATTTCGGGCTGATAGGGGGTATAGGCTGTGAGAAACTCACCCCTCTGTATTATTGCATTTATTACAGAGGGGGAGTAATGGTCCTCTACCCCTGCACCCGCGAAGCATACAAGGCGGCAGTTTCTGCTGCCAAGCTCGTCGAAGAATCGGCGTATCTCCGCCTCGGACATAGCCTCGGGGAGCGCAAATTCCTTATTGAACAGCAGTTGCTGTGGTATTTCGGCAAAGAGGTCGTCAAGCGACTTAAGGCCGGCCACCGCAAGCATCTGTTCAATATCTTCCGTGGTATGAGGGAAATATTTCATTGCTGTTTATTCGTTAATGTGTGACTTATACGCAGCTGCGTCCATAAGCGATTCCACCTCCGAGGGATCGGAAAGTTTCACTTTGATAATCCAGTTGGCATAAGGATCGTTGTTTACAAGTTCGGGACTGTCGGCCAAAGCCTCGTTTACCTCAACAACCTCGCCGCTCACGGGTGAAATGAGGTCGCTGGCAGCCTTCACGCTCTCCACTGCACCAAAGTCCTCGCCGGCGGTTACCTCGTCGCCTTCGTCGGGCATATCAACATATACCACGTTGCCAAGCTCGTGCTGTGCATAATCGGTGATACCTACATAGCCATACTCGCCTTCTACCTTAACATACTCGTGTGACTCTGCGTAGTAGAGTCCTTCTAAAATTGTGCTCATAATTGTAATTTTTGGTTGTTATAAGTTAATTAAGTTCTTTATTTGTTTGGATATTACTACCCTATTTTTTATAGTTCTTGTCGTAGAAACGTTTCTTGGTAACCTTGCCTGCAAATACTTTTTTGCGTATGCGCACTGCTACCTCGGTGTCGAGTTTCGAATGTTCTATGTTCACAAGTGCCATACAAACGCTCTTGCCTGTGGATATTGAGTTGTAGCCTGTGGTGACGGTGCCGACAACCTCGCCATTAACCTCCACATCGTAGCCGTGGCGGGGGATTGCCTTGTCATACAGTTCTATACCCACGATTTTGCGTTTGAGGCCCTCGGCCTTTTGCGCTGCAAGTGCCTCCTTGCCTATGAAATTCTCCTTTTCGAGTTTCACAAAGATACCAAGCCCTGCCTCCAATGGGGTTATCTCGTCGGAGAGTTCATCGCCGTAGAGCGGAAGGCCCACCTCGAAACGCAATGTATCACGGCATCCAAGACCGCAAGGAGTAACCTCGCCACTTGCAAGCAGTTTATCCCACACTTCGTTGGTGAATGCGTGCGAGCCATAGAGTTCGAAGCCGTCCTCGCCGGTGTAGCCTGTGCGGCTTATTATTATTGTTTCTCCATTGTACTCCACCTCTTTGCAGGTGTAGAACACCATTTCGCTGCAAGGAATACCAAGTACCTTTTCTATTATGGCCTCGGTCTTGGGACCTTGAACAGCCACCTCGCCATACTGCTCGCTCTGGTGCTCTATCTTCACATCGAAGCCCTGTGAGTGTTCCATAATCCAGGCAACGTCTTTGTCTATGTTCGATGCGTTTATTACAAGGAAATAGCGTTTGTCGCCCATTTTATAGACTAGCAAATCATCTACCACGCCGCCCGTGGGGTGGCACATCATACCGTAGTATATTTTGCCGTCGGGAGCATTGCTTATATCGTTGGTAAATATATAGTTCACGAACTTTTCGCTCTCGGGGCCGGTGATGAGCACCTCACCCATATGCGACACATCGAATATGCCGCAAGCGTGGCGCACTGCATTGTGCTCCTCAACAATGTTGCTGTACTGTATGGGCATATCAAAACCTCCGAAGGGGCTTATGAGCGCACCAAGTGCAACGTGTTTGTCGTAAAGACAGGTTCTTTTATTTTCCATAGGTCAGTTAAATAAGATTGTTATAAGTTGTTCTTTCTTCAGGTTCAAAATTGTGTTTTCCACATCGGCATCGGCAAGTGCCTGCGCCACGGCTTCGGGGGTATAAGGCACACCGCGTAACCGGGCAAGCAAAGCGCCGTCGAGGTCGCCGGTGAGGAAGAAATCGCCAAGCATATTGGCCTTGCGTATTATGCCATCCTTTACCTCCAGACGCACCTCGAACTCGCCAACCCCGTCTATGCGGTGGCGGGTGACTATGCTATATGCGGGGTTGTTGCCATAAATAAATTCGGGGGTATAATATTCGGCGGCAATGTTCTCTATTGCTTTAATGTCATCGGCCGACAGCAGAAGCTCATCGCTGCACAAGTTCTTGCGCACAAATTGCTTGAACTCCTCGATGGAGAGGGTAATGAATTGGTTGAGCGTGGTTATGTGCTGGCGCACCGACTCCACCCCCTTGCTCTTGAGTTTGGCCTGTGAGGGCGTAGTGGAGCGCATCATATGTTCTATGTCGGTATCGTAGAGCATAGTGCCGTGAACGATACTGCGGCCCGGCAGATGATAGAAGGCATTGCCCGATACCTTTTTGCCACCAATGAGAATATCATTTCGGCCTGTGGTACGGGCCTGCAGCCCGAGTTTTTGCAGCACGTGTTCCACCATAAGCATATAGCGGTGGAAAGTAAAATTCACATTGCTTGTGGGAGTGATATACGAAAGCATTATATTGCTTTGGTCGGCATAGACGCAACCGCCACCACTCTTGCGGCGATACATCTGTATGTTGTGTGCCTTGCAATAGGCGGTGTCGACCTCGCTCTCTATAAGCTGGTTGCGACCAAAAATAACCGTGGGGGCCACCTGCCACATAAAGAAATAGTCGGCAGCGGGGAGCGTGCGTGCGATATACTCTTCCATTGCGAGATAGAACGGAAGAGGGCGTTGTTCTTCTATGGGAAGTGCCACGTATATCATACAGGAGAATTTTAGCACCACTAATGTAACATCTACAAATTTATGTAAATTAAGAATAACAGCAAACTATTAAGTTTTAATTTTATGTTAGAAATCGTTTGAAAAGTGTTAAATATATTAAAGCAGCCACCGTGTATAAGAGCACAGGAAGAAAGAGATTGGCATTTTCGCAACCTTGCGGGCGGCAGGCGATGCTAAATTTGCCGCATAATCAAACAATATATTCATTATGGCAAATTTAAGCAAGATAAAAGTAGGTAACATAAGTTACGACATTGTGCCGCAGCTTGGCACGGCCCTTGTGGCAGAAGATGGTGTTGTGAGCCTTAAAATGGGCAGCGGAATTGCCTGCAACGACAGCAAGGAGCTTGTCGTGAACATCGGTACGGGGCTGAACCTCGACGACAAGGCAGGCAGGCTGTATGTGTCGTTAGGAACGGCCGTTGCAGAGGGCAACGACAAGGCCGACACCGGAATTGCAGTAAGAGACGGAGTCTTCATAATAAACCCCACGGCGTTCAAGAACTATTTGCAATCGTTGGGTGTGAACTTCAACCAATAACAATATGGTGAGTGTTGTTATTACTGCTTATAATGTGGGCCCGTTCATTGCACAGGCAATAGAATCGGTACTTGGGCAGACACACAAGGATATCGAGTGTGTGATTGTGGAGGATTGCTCTACCGACGACACGGTAGCCGGGATTAAGCGTGCCTCGCTTGGCGACGAGCGTGTGCGTATGGTGCAGAACAGCGAGAATATGGGTGCAGGCGCTTCGCGCCGCCGAGGAATAGAGGCGGCAAAGGGCGATTACATTTTATTGCTTGATGGCGACGACTGGATAGAACCCGATTTCGTTGAGGCGCTTTACAGGCGTGCAGTGGAGAGCGGCGCCGAAATCGTGAGCGGCGGCATAAAAGTTGTTCACGGCAATGGCGCCTGGGAAGCGACATCATATGGCAATTGTGTAACAGAGGGGAGTGAAAAGGTTACAAAGTTCTGGGGCGAAAGGGTTGTTTTTATGAACAACAAACTCATAAGCCGCAGGCTGCATCGGGAGGTGCCCTACTGCCGTCGTCGTTTCATAGAGGACACGCCCACAATAATCCCCCAGCTATACCTGGCCAACAAGGTGGCCTATGTAGATAACATAGGTTACAACTATCGTATGCAGGAGGGCAGCCTCACGCACAATGCCTCGCCATTCAAATATGCGCTTTTTCGCGCGTTGTGCGTCGAGGATTTGGTAAGTTTCTTTGAGAAACACGACCGCGAGTACATAAAACTCATTCCGTTAGGGTTGGGATACGCGCAGCTTGTCGAGCAGATAAAAAGACTGAACCCCACAAAAGAGATGATAGAGCCCTACAAGGATGAATGGATTGAATTCACAACTGCAATGATAAGGAGGATAGGAGAATGATTTTAGGGACACACAACAGCGGCACAGGTGGCAGGCTTGTGTGGTGGCAACGCCCGTTTGCTCCCCTGCTCCACCTCACAAGCCGCTGCCAAAACAGGAGCATTAAAGAGCAGCTGAAAGATGGGGTGAAGCTATTCAACCTGCAAGTGACATACTACAAAGGAGATTGGCACTTCAGCCACGGGTTATGCATATACGAGGAAAAACTCACAAATGCACTCACGGCAATGAAGAGTGTGGCAACAAGCAGAGAACCCATATATTTTCAGTTGTATCTCGACAAGAACTTCTTTTGCGGGCAGCGCAAAGAGAAATTCACACAGTTGGTGAATGATATTAAAGAGCGCATTTGCAACGAATGCCTTGTGATGCTGTCGGCCTGGATTGAGGGGAGCAACTGTTACCCGCACAAAGCAAAAGCAGGCATTGACAAACGAGAGCACTACTGGACTGTCACCTGGGGCAAGGTCTATGGCAAGAGCATCCTCGACCGCTTGCCGCTACCTCGCAGGCACGCCTCTATTTATAATAGTAAATACAGGAAAGAGTGCTGCAGCAAATACCTTATGCTCGATTTTTATAATGTATAGTTATATAAAACAGGTTATCCGATAAAACAATCAAACCCCGCTCCAATAGGAACAGGGTTTGATTGTTTTTATTATGAGAACTTATTTAAGGTTCGAAGCAGGATCGAGGTTGTCGCGCTCGATATCCTTGAAGTAGTTCACCGTGCCAACCTTGAGCTCTGCAGTAGCTGCATCGTCGCAAACGATGATGCCGCGGGGGTGCATCTGCAATACGCTGATAGTCCACATCTGAGTGATGTTACCCTCAACAGCGTGATAGAGAGCCTGAGCCTTGTTGTGGCCGTTTACGAGGATAAGAACCTCTTTTACATCCATAACGGTACCAACACCCACTGTAACAGCAGTCTTGGGCACCTTGTTGATATCATTGTCGAAGAAACGAGAGTTGGCAATGATGGTGTCGGTTGTAAGAGTCTTGATACGAGTACGTGATGCAAGTGAAGAACCGGGCTCGTTGAAGGCGATGTGGCCGTCGGGGCCTATGCCACCAAGGAACAAATCGATACCACCGTAAGACTTAATCTTCTCTTCGTAGCGTGCACACTCTGCCACAAGATTCTCGGCGTTACCGTTGAGGATATTTACATTCTCCTTCTTCACATCCACGTGGCTGAAAAAGTTGTTCCACATAAATGAGTGGTAGCTCTCGGGGTGCTCCTCGGGAAGGCCTACATACTCGTCCATATTGAATGTTACCACATTCTTGAAGCTAACCAAGCCCTTGTTGTAAAGGTTGATAAGCTCGCGGTATGTGCCAAGGGGGGTACCACCGGTGGGAAGACCAAGAACAAAGGGTTTCTCCGCTGTAGGTTGGAACTCGTTGATTTTACGTGCTACATAAGATGCAGCCCAGCAAGAAAGTTGCTGATAGTTAGGTTCAATAATTAAACGCATAATACTTAAAATTTATAGTGTCCTTTAACTTTTAGTTTGTCAAACTGTGAATCCATCTTCATAAATTGCGGTACGCTCTTTTTAACGCCACCCACAACAGTATCTTTGTGCAACGCCATAACAAGCGTGCCATCGTAGTCCTTGAAAAGCATAGGGCCACCCACATTGCCTGTGAGCAGGGGCTGCGGCTCTATGTGCCACGGGCCGTTAAGGCCGTGGTCCTTTTCGGTGTATGCCGCCCCTATTGCCGATGCGCCGTCTATGGTGGTGTCAAAGAGGATTCCAAGCTCTCCACCGCGCGTGTCGAACATAAATGGCGCCTGCATCACGGGCGAATAGCTCTTTTCGCCATTCTCGGCCACAGCCGACGACCAACCGTTCTGCGATGCGCGGAACATTATGTATGGCTCGCCCACCTGTACGTCAAGTTTTTTACCCAAACGTATTATCTGCACAGTGGCATTGCCCGACTGCTCCGCCGCATAATTATATATAAGGTATCCCACATTCAACTCGTCCTCGCAAAAGGTGGGGTGAACAGCCATATATTCGGGTGCAAGCAGCGGTGTCTCGGCTGTAAGTTGTTCATAGGGGCCTGTTATGCTGTCGCTTGCAAATATTTCGCAAGCGGTGCGATAAACAGGCTTGCCCGCAACGGTATCTATCACAATATCGGGGCGGGTGAAGGTAGCCATATAGTAGTAACGACCTTTATGCTTGTGAATCTCGGGCGAGGTTACAACAGCCTCTGTTCCCACCCACGATGCTTGCGACGGGCACAATATATCGTACGGGCCTTCCCACACACGCATATCACTGCTACGCCACAGGTATCCGCCATCGCCTGTCATAAAATAGATGTCTTTGGCACCGTCATATACGACAAAAGGGTTGGCAAGATTCATTGTATCTATCGCCACCTGCCCCACAGC
>JAFXGV010000076.1 GCA_017536765.1 Bacteroidaceae bacterium | reverse complement strand
TGCGGTGCACGAAAAGCAAAGCGAGCCAATGACATTACTCTGTTTTGTTATCGGCGAGTTTTGCAGTGAACGTCGCAGGCAGCATCGCTGAATGTGATGCCCTGCGGTGCACGAAAAGCAAAGCGAGCCAATGACATTACTGTGTTTTGTTATCGACGAGCTTTTAGCAAAGCGAGCCAATGACATTACTCTGTTTTGTTATCAACGAACTTTTCAGAACGAGATAACCAATTTTGTTATCGCTGTATTGCACCCAGACGTTTCTGGAAATTCTCCATAAGGCGGGACATTGTCTTGTCGATGACCTTGTCGTTGAGTGTTTGGTTATCGTCCTGCAATATAAAGCTGACGGCGTAACTCTTCTTGCCCTCCTCAAGGTTCTTACCCTCGTAAACATCGAACAATGATACAGCCTTCAGCAGTTTCTTCTCTGTTTCGCGTGCCACCTGCTCTATCTGTGCAAATGTAACCGACTTATCCACCAGCAGAGCAAGGTCGCGCTTAACTGCGGGGTACTTGCTTATCTCGGAATAACCGATTTTCACATTTTTCACGGCCTTCATAAGTTCGGTCCAGTTGATGTCGGCATAGAACACCTCGCTGTCGATATCGAAGCGCTTTGTTATCTTCTTGCGCAAAATACCGAGCTGCGCCACCACCTTTTTATTGTTGGCAGCCTGCACCTGCAAGCCTGCGGCAAACACATCGTCGCTGAAGGTGCTTATAACGCGCATTGCAGGTTTAAGGCCAAGGCGGTCGAATATATGCTCGACGTGCGATTTAAGGTCGTAAACCGAGAGGGGACGGCCCTGCTCAACCCACGATGCTGCCACGTTGTTACCCGTCTGCCACAAGCATAGGTGATAGCTCTCACTATAGGGGCTCAGGATTTTCTCCTCGGTACGTTTGTCGGCATCGAAACGGTAGCTGTTACCGAATTCAAAGAAGCTAAGGTCGGTGAATTTGCGGCTCACATTGCGCTGTATGCTTTCCAAACCACCGAAAAGGAGTGTCTGGCGCAGCACGTTGAGGTCGGCGCTCAGGGGGTTCATAAGGCGCACGAGGTTCTCGCTCTTGTATGTTTCAAGGCCGTCGTAGTACGATGCCGATGTGAGCGAGTTGTTCATAATCTCGTTGAAGCCATAGCCCACCAACTGTTCCGATACAAGATTTTGCAGTTTGTGCGACTTATCCTCGGCACCCTTGGTGATGATTGACGAGTGCAAGGTGGTGTCGATAGCCACATTGTTATAACCATATATGCGCAAGATATCCTCTACCACATCGCAGGGGCGCTGAACATCTACGCGATAAGGGGGTACCTGCAACGAAAGGCCGTTTTCGGTCTCGCCGGCAATCTTCATCTCAAGCGATGTAATAATGCTCTTTACGGTGGCAGGTGCTATGTTGGCACCAATGAGGTTGTTTACATAGCTGTATTCGAGTTCCACTTTGAAATCCTCCACGGGGGTGGGATATACATCCTTTATCTCCATTGATATGGTACCGCCTGCAAGTTCCTTGATGAGGATGGCAGCCTGTTTCAATGCATAAATCACATTATTGGGATCGGTACCACGCTCGTAGCGGAACGATGCATCGGTCTGCAAGCCGTGGCGACGTGCTGTCTTGCGAATCCTAGTGGGGTGGAAATATGCGCTCTCAAGGAACACGTTCTTGGTCTCCTCGGTTGTTCCAGAATCGAGACCGCCGAACACACCGGCAATACACATAGGCTCCTCGGCGTTGCAAATCATAAGGTCGCGCTCCGACAGCTTGCGCTCCACACCGTCGAGAGTAACAAATGGAGTGCCCTCGGGGAATGTGCGCACCACCACCTTGCCGCCTTTAATCTTGTCGGCATCGAAGCAGTGCATAGGCTGGCCGTATGCGTGCAGTATGTAGTTTGTTATATCCACAATGTTGTTTATGGGGCGCAGACCTATTATCTGCAGCTTGTTCTTCAACCAATCGGGGCTCTCCTTCACTGTTACGCCCTTTATGCTTACACCGGCGTAACGCATACAAGCCTCGGGGTTCTCTATCACAATATCAATGGGCAGTGAATTGTCATCTACCTTGAATGCATCGCACGAGGGGCGTGTTATGGTGCTGCCACCGCAGTTTTGTGTGAGATAGGCATAGAGGTCGCGTGCCACGCCGTAGTGTGAGCAGGCATCGGCACGGTTAGGGGTAATATCAACACCAATAAGATAGTCGCTCTTTATGTTGTAGTACTCCTTGGCGGGTGTTCCAGGAATGGCATCGGCGGGCAGAACAATGATACCATCGTGGCTTGTACCCACGCCTATTTCGTCCTCGGCACATATCATACCAAACGACTCCACGCCGCGTATCTTGCCTTTTTTAATAGTGAAGCACTCGTCGCCACTGTAGAGCTTGGTGCCTATGGTTGCCACAACAACCTTTTGCCCTGCTGCCACGTTGGGGGCACCGCAAACAATCTGTGTGGGCACGCCGTCGCCCAAGTTCACTGTTGTTATGTGAAGGTGGTCGCTGTCGGGGTGGTCTATGCAGGTGAGCACCTCACCGATAACCAAGCCCTCGAGGCCGCCTTTAATTGTCTGTACCTCTTCAACACCGTCGGTCTCCAAACCAATGGAGGTGAGGGCTGCTGAAACTTCTTCGGGAGTAAGGTCGCAAGCGACATACTCTTTGAGCCAATTATAAGAAATATTCATATATTAAGTTTTTATTTATTTTCCTACTTAAATACGCGTGCCCTGCAATGCCATCATCACCAATGTGTGCCGAGTATATAATTTTCTTTGTATAGATTCCTCACTACGTATCGGAATGACAAAACAAAGTTTTGTTATCGGCGAGTTTTGCGGCTATAGGTCGCGTGAAGCATAATACTCCCTCCCCTGCGGGTACTTCCTCTATAAACAGAGGGAGAGTTATTTATGCCACGCGGGTGGCCAACAGCAAAACAAGCCAATGACATTGAATATATAAAATGACAAAACATTCAGTGCTTTTTCGCCTTGTTTTCTTGCAGTCGCGCAAGCGACTGCGAAGTTACACTTTTTTTACGAATTTGAGAAATGTTAAGGGCACAAATAGAGGAACAATTTATTAAAGCCCACAGACCGGGTATTTATACAAAAAAGTCTCTCCCCGAAATTATCTATTCAGATGAGAAACTTTAGAACATAAATTTATAAAAAGCTATTGTTAAAATCCATCCTATTGCACATATCGCCAGGCGGGAACATACTCTTCACTCATATCGCGAAGCACGAAAAAACGCCCCTGCTTTTGCAAATGGAATTTGGCATCGTTGCGCGCACGCTTGATAAGTTGCTTGCGCGTGCAGAAGAACATACCTTTTTCTTCGTCGCTCGGAATATACAAGCCTACGCTTTTGACAATTTCTCCTTGTTTTAGGAAATGCAACTCATCTGTGCCATTCTCCAATCCATACCTTTCGGCATACATATCTGCTTCGTCCGGTTCTTTCGATGTCAATGGTTTGCTATAATAGACATAAGCCAAAGTATCCCAATCGAAAGGTGCCACCTCAGCAAAATCCACCACACATTTAGTAGTATCTTTGCCTGCTGTTTTCCATAAATCCCAATGTTTTGCTATTGCACGGTCTATTTTATCTTTTTCGGTCAAAGAGAATGCTTTCAAAAAATATTCAGGTATTCCGGTATAAAAATCTACCATATACTCCAACTGTTCTATTGTATTGCATTTGTTTACTCTTTTTAATTCAAAGAATATGACCACGTTATAAGCAAGTATTACAATAAACAGATACAACAAAAATTTCTTCATCTACCGTAATTATTTAGATTATTATATATATAATGCATAGAAAACGCTATCGGGCAACACTTTTATATAGAACGCGCCACCCGACATATTATTGCTTTTACCCAATGGCACCGTATTTACAAACAAAGCGAGATTGGCTGTTGCCAATCTCGCGTAAGCTATAAAGTGAGGAGCCATACAATTACTCTCCGCGGAAACGGCGGGCCTGCTCCTCTATGAGTTCTTTATCCTCGAAGTAGTTTATCTTCATTGCGCGACGCACATCGGCAAGAGTGTCGGCCGCAACTGCGCGGGCGGCGTTGCAACCCTCCTCCAAGAGAGCATACACCTCGTGTATCTTCTGCTCCCACTCCTTGCGACGGGCGCGTATGGGGGCAAGTTCCTCTTCCAATATTGCAATGAGGAATTTCTTTACCTTCACATCGCCCAAGCCGCCACGGCGGTAATGTGCCTTGAGCTCGTCGAGCGAAGGATAATCGGGGAGATAACGCTCAAAATGTTCGGGCTTGCAGAAGGCGTCGAGGTATGTGAACACGGTGTTACCCTCCACCTTACCGGGGTCTTGCACGCGCAAGTGGTCGGGGTCGGTGTACATACCCATCACGTGCTGACGAAGTTCCTCGGCAGTGTCGGACAGGTAGATGCAGTTGCCAAGCGACTTACTCATTTTGGCTTTGCCGTCGGTACCTGGGAGGCGCAAGCAGGCTGCATTGTCGGGCAACAGGATTTCGGGCTCCACAAGTGTGTCGCCGTATATGCCGTTGAAGCGACGGGCAATTTCGCGGGCCTGCTCAATCATAGGCTGCTGGTCCTCGCCTGCGGGCACCGTTGTGGCACGGAAGGCTGTGATGTCCGAAGCCTGGCTTATAGGGTATGTGAAGAAGCCCACAGGGATACTTGTTTCGAAATTACGCATCTGTATCTCGGTTTTCACCGTGGGGTTACGCTGCAGACGCGACACGGTAACCAGGTTCATATAGTAGAAGGCAAGTTCACACAACTCAGCCACTTGCGACTGTATGAAGATGGTGCTTTTTGCGGGGTCTATGCCCACCGAAAGATAGTCGAGCGCCACCTCTATGATGTTCTGTCGCACCTTTTCGGGGTTATCGGCATTGTCGGTGAGCGCCTGTGCATCGGCTATCATTATGAATATTTTGTCGAACTTTCCCGAGTTCTGCAGCTCCACGCGGCGGCGCAGAGAGCCCACATAGTGGCCCAAATGCAAACGACCTGTGGGGCGGTCTCCTGTAAGTATTATTTTGCTCATTTTTATCCGTTTTGTTATTTATGAGCGCGAAGATAATAAAATTAAGTAATAATTCGGCCGTTGCCGCTAATAATTTTCCTCACTAACGTCTTCCACTATCAGAAAGGCACGTCTTTGTTGGATATGGGCTCACCACCTAAGAAATCTACCGGTGCACCGGCACTCTGCTGCATATAATCGGGAATTTCAGGGGTGGTTTCGGGCACAAAGTTGGCATTCATCTTGGAGCCACGCACCACGGGAATATCCGAAGCCACAAGGTTGCCCAGCGACTCGTCGTCCATATTCATAAAACGAGCATACTCCTTGCGGAATGTGAGGCGCACATCGCCTGTGCCACCGTTACGATGCTTGGCTATGATTATTTCGGCCTTGTTGCGCCAATCGAAATCGCCGTCCTTATATATGTGGAAATACTCGGGGCGGTTCACAAAGAGCACGATATCGGCGTCCTGCTCAATGGCTCCCGACTCACGAAGGTCGCTCAACTGCGGGCGTTTGCCCTCCACACCCTCGCGGCCCTCAAGGTTACGGTTCAGCTGGCTGAGCGCCATAATGGGGATATTAAGCTCCTTGGCAAGACCTTTGAGCGAACGCGAGATGGTACTGATTTCCTCCTGACGGCTACCCTTGCCCACATTGGCGGTCATCAGCTGCAGGTAGTCGATGAAGAGCATCTTCACTCCGTGTTCGCGCACCATACGGCGTGCCTTGGTACGCAATTCGAACACCGACAGCTGCGGGGTGTCATCTACATAAATGGGAGCATTTTCAAGGGCAACGATTTTGCTGTCGAGCTGGCCCCACTCATATTTTTCGAGGCGGCCGCTCTTTATCTTATCGCCCGGAATCTGGCACACGTTACAGATGAGACGGTTCACCAACTGCACGTTACCCATCTCAAGCGAGAACATACCCACGGGAATTCCCTGATCGACAGCCATATTACGTATGAGCGAGAGGGCGAATGCCGTTTTTCCCATCGCGGGGCGGGCGGCAAGGATTATAAGGTCGGTATTCTGCCAGCCCGATGTCATCTTGTCGAGGTCGGTAAAGCCGGTGCTCAAACCGCTGATACCGCTTGTGTTCCTCGCAGCCTTCTCTATGGCAGCGTATGCTTCCTTTATAACACCGCTCACAGGGGTGAAATCGCGTTTCATATTGTGGCGCGAAATCTCAAACAGTTCGGCCTCGGCCTGCTGCATAAGCTCCTCCACGTCTTGCGTTTCATCAAAGGCCTGCACCTGAGTCTTGCTGGTGAACTTTATGAGGTCGCGTGCGAGTTTCTTTTGTGCAATGATGTTGGCGTGATACTCAATATTCACCGACGACACCACCCTGCTGGTGAGCTGTGCGATATACACGGGGCCGCCAACCTCCTCAAGGTCGCCCTTGCTGCGCAGATACTCGGTTACTGTGAGGATATCTATGGGGCGGTCGTTGAGGTCCATCTCCTGAATAGCCTTGAACAGGAGGTTGTTGCGTTTGTCGTAGAACGATTCGGGCTTCAGAATATCGCCCAAGCGACCTATGGCATCGCTGTCAATCATAAGCGCACCAAGCACTGCCTCTTCCAGTTCCAATGCCTGCGGCTGAACGTGACCATACTCGCTAAGTGTGGGGGCTGCTGCCTGACGGCTGCGTGTCTTTCTCTTCGGTGTATTTATATCTTCCATACTCTTTTTGCAAAATCGGTTGCGAAGATAAACTCTTTTGCCTTCATTTGCAAAGTTTTTCTCTTGCGGCTTTTCAACAGGCGCGGGGTATTTATTAACCGATTGAGGGGCTGCCGGCAGCCCCTCAATCGGTTAATAAATCACTCTTTTGCCAAAATATCCGACGGGTTGAGCCTCATCACCATACGTATCTGGTTAAAGACAAGCAGGAACACTACCACAGCTGTAATACATATGGAGGCTGCCACAAACAACCACGATGACAAGACGAATGAATAACCGTTCCCGATAATAAAATCATTCAAAAATATGGTAAAGAGAATAACCACCGGGGTACTTATGACGCTTGCCACCACAACAAGCCACAGATAGAGCCGCCCGAACAACAAGGCTATGTCGCGACGCTTGGCACCGTTCACCTTGCGCACCGCCACCTCTTTCAGTCGTGAGCGTGTGTCCAGTGCCACAGCACTCCATATTCCCATAAAGCATACCACAAAACAGATGCACGATAGCAGCCACGCACCTTGCTGCATACTGTCAAAGAGAATAACACTCTTACCCTCCTCGTCGCGCAGATTCTTAACCGGCAATTCCAGCAGTTTGGGGTTCATACGCTCTATTGCATTCTGCAAGTCGATAAACACATCGGCATACGCCCCTTCATCGGGCTGCACAATGTACCTGTTGGTTCTGGCTGATGAACTTATGATTATCGCCTGATTCTTTTCCGAATAATAGGGCTTGGAGGGGAATGTTCCTCCAATGGGAAAGCCATTGCCAAGCTGTTTTCCCCAGCCATAGTAGCTCACATTCAACGAAGCCTTGCGGGTAACACCCTCCTCATCAAATATCTTATAGAGGCTGTCGGAAAGAAGTACGCACTCCCCGCGCTGTTCGGGGGGCAACTGCCAACGAACCGGAATATTCCAGAAATCGAGGAACGCGGTATCACATAGCGTGGTTACATTCAAATATCCGTGCCCCATACGTTCTTTAACCGAGGGTATGTTTTGAATCTCGTCGAAAGTAACAGTATACAACCCGTAACTGCAATACCACTTTATGTTATCGGCATCGTGTTGCAGATATTGCTCAAACAACTCATCGTCTATCCAATCTTGGCATATATAAAGACATTGTTCATAGAAGTCTTCATTTTCGGGCACATTGAAAACCCTTTTCATTCCGCCTATGAATTGCGACAGAGTCAATGTGCCGCCAAGGAATATCATACCTATCACAAGCTGCAAAGCAAGCATTGTATTGCGGAAGGCGTGGTTGCTATCCCTTGCCATACTTGCAGCCGCCCCTCTGCTCATATTCCGCATAGAGCGCACCGACAAGAACACCGCAATGGCCGATATTGCCGCAACTGCCGCCATAATCACAAAAAGCATATTATCAACCCCATCGACAACAAGGCTCATCTCCTCGAGCACAAACGCAAGATGGTTTTGCAGGAAGCCTGTCACCCAATGCCACAACAGCAGCGAGAGCACAAATGCAAAAACAAGCGTTATAAGCACCTCGGTGAAGAAAAGCGCATACAGGCGCGCTTGCGACGAGCCGTGTACCACGCGCAACGACACCTCGCGACGGCGCATTCTGAACAGTTGCAACTGCATCTTCAAGAAACCCACAAGAGCAGCCACAAGAACAAGCGAACTTATAAGATATATTATGACACGTACAAACAGAAGCATTCTCATTGAGTCATCATAACGATCTTCTGAAAGTTCTACGCGGGCATACGTTCCCAATGGTTGCAACCTATGCGATGCCTCTTCTTTTAATTGCTGCGCCGTGCAGCCCTCGCGCAGCAACACCGTGAAGTGATTGCCATAGATTTGAAACTTATCGGACAGGCGGTAATTCTTTTCGGCAAGCAGCAAATCGCATCGAACGCCTTGCTCTATGTTCGACACCTCAAAGACATCGCGTATAATGAAGGTTACATATTCACCCTGAATTCCAACGATAATTTTTTTACCCACAGGATTGCTGTCGCCAAAAATGGCACGCGCCTTATAATTGCTGATAACCGCATCGCCCTCGGCAAGCACGGGAATTTTCTCCCCTGTGATTACCGAAGGTATGGCATACAGGTTAAGATAATCCACATCTATGGGTGTCCAGCCTATGTCCAATGTTTTTTCCACGGAATCGGACAGAAAAACCGAAACTTGGCCACCATAAGTTGCATAATTATCGGCTACAATCTTTTCAACACAAGCCATACCGCCGTCGGCAAGGAGAGCATCTATATCTTCGCGTACCAAAGACTTATAATATATAATACTTGAGCCAACGGCAGCAAGGGAATCGGCAACCTCATTTTCGGCATAACCCAAAGAGAGGTTATATATGCGGTGGTAATAATCCTCGCCACTGATGGGCGGCTCACCGAAATATTCAAGCGCAACGTGCGTTACCGTAAGTGTTACAATACCCACTGCAAGAGCCACAACACTTATTATTGTCTGGAATTTATATTTCATAAGATTGCGCCAGGCAATCTTCAAATTATGGATAAACATAGTAGTTGCGTGTTTAATTCTACATTTCACTTTCCGACACTATTTCTCCATCGAACAGGTTTATTATGCGCTCGGCATAATTGGCATCGTGCAACGAGTGGGTTACCATTATTATGGTGGTGCCCTCGCGGTGAAGCTCCTTCAACAGCTCCATAACCTCCTTGCCGTGCTTGGAGTCGAGGTTACCCGTGGGCTCGTCGGCAAGTATTATGTGCGGGCGCGAAATTACCGCACGCGCTATTGCCACACGCTGCTGCTGGCCACCCGACAACTGCGCGGGGAAATGACCTGCACGGTGCGACATTGCCACACGCTCAACCACCTCTTTTACCTTTTGGCGACGTTCTTTTTTGGGAACATTCATATAGAGCAACGGCAGTTCTATGTTTTCCTGCACCGTAAGTTCGTCTATGAGGTTGAAGCTCTGGAACACAAAGCCGAGCTTGCCCTTGCGCAACTCGGTGCGCTCGTCTTCCTGCATACGGCTCACATCGGTGCCATCGAGCAGATAGGTGCCTTCGGTGGGGTTGTCGAGCAGGCCAAGGATATTCAGCAGCGTGGATTTTCCGCAACCGCTGGGGCCCATAATGGCAACAAATTCCCCTTTCTTCACTTGGAGGCTCACATTTTGCAAAGCCCACGTTTCCACCTCCTCTGTTTGAAATACTTTACTGATGTTTTTTAGTGTAATCATAATTTTTGTGTGTTGTTTATAACGTATTATTGTTTATGGTTATTGTATTTTTACCTCCTCCACATTACCTATGTGTTTGTAACCGCTTGTGATGACACTGTCGCCTGCATTAAGGCCGTGGAGCACCTCGAAGTTTTCGGGGTTACGGCGCCCGAGCTTTATCTTCACGCGGCGGGCAGTGTTTGTCTCCTTGTCGAAACGGTACACCCAACGCCCGCCGTTTTCGGTGTAGAAATCGCCGTCGGGTATCACAATGGCGGGTTCGGGCTGCCCAAGTTCTATCATCACGCGATAGTTCTTTCCCAAGCGTATGTTATCGGGGGCCGTGCCGGTGAACTGCAGGTCGATGTCGAAACGGCGGTCTTTCACCTCGGGCACCACGCGGCTTATGCGCAATGGAAAGGTATCGCCCTTTTGCACTATTGTGGCGGGCAGCCCTGCGTGTATGCGTTCCACATAAAATTCATTTAGCAGGGAGTGTACCTTGTAGCTGTTTGTTATATTAAGTTCACCTATTTTGGAGTTGGCCGCCACCTGCTGCCCTATCACAAGATTCAGCTGCCCCAACTGCCCGTCGGCAGGCGAGCGCACAACAAGCCGGTCGGTGCGGCCCTGCGTGGCAAGCAGGCGGCGGCGCGCCGCTTCGCGGTCGGCTACTATCATTTCGCGGCGCAGCGAGGTGGTCAGCGAGTCGTGCTTGAGGTTTTGCATTTGCAACTGCAACTTGCGGTGTTGGTGTTTGTAGTCGGCCTCAACTATATCCAGTTCGGCACGGCTTTTAACGCCCATCGAGAACTCGGCACGGCTCTGTGTGAGGCGGCGTTCCAAATCGCCTATAAGATATTCTTGCTCCAATGCTTGCAGGCGCAGTTCAATGCTCTTTTGCTCCATCTGTATCTCCTGTTCGCGCAGGTTGCGCACTGTCTTTTCCCAAGTTTCGCGCTCCTGCTCTATGGTCTGTTGCAGTTCGGGGTTCGACAGCAGCAGCAATGTGTCGCCCTGCTTCACCATCGCACCCTCTTCGCAAACAATGCGTTCCACAAAACCGCTCTCTATGGAGTTGAGCTGAATGGTTCTTATGGGTTGCACCACCCCTTCCACATCGATGTACTCGATGAAAGGGGCTTCCATAACCGTTGCCGTGGTAACAAGGGTTGCCTTAATCACTTGCCTTGCCGGCAAAACAGCAAGATAAACGGTATATATTATGAGCAGGAGCAGCAAAGCGATGCCTGCAATGTGGGTTCTGTATTTTACATACCAAGCGGGGGCCGGTTTCTTTATATCCATATACATTAAGGTAATTATGTTTTTACAATGGTAACTGCTGTGTTATTTCGCACATATTAAGGAAGTCGTACCCTGTGATGCTGCGCAGCGTGTAAAACAGGCGCCAATATGTGCTTAACGAATAGATGTAGGAGCGGCGGGCTGCGTTGCACTCCGTAATGGCATTGTTAAGGTCGAGCAGTGTGCTCTGCCCCATTATGTAAAGGCGCATTGCCACTGTGTGCCTCTGCTCGGCACGCTTTTTGGTGAGCCGCGCAATGTGCACCTTGCGGTACTGCATATTGAACTGCGACACCACCTTTTGTATGTTACGGTTAAAATCTTCCATTCCCTGTTCGGCCTGAATTTCGGCAAGTTCCAGTTGCGAACGGGCCACACGCACCTTGCCACTGCCCCGCCCCCAATCGAGAATGGGCAAGGAGAGCGATATGCTGGCATATTTTTGTGTCATTGGGTGCGAATATGAGGTACCCAACGTGTTACCCGTTTGCGATAGGCCGAACTGAAGATAGATATCGGCCTTGAGCCCCCTGCTCGCCTTGGCTTGCGAAAGGTTGCTGCGTGCCTCGCGGCGCAGGCGTTCGTAATACAATGGATCGGGGCTGTTTTGCATTGCGTAATCCAACGCATCGCCCAACGGCACGTTGAACTGAGGCACACTGTCGGGCAAAAGAAGGAGTACCGCCACCCCTTGCGGCAATGCAAGAAAAGAGCGGAAGCTGTTCAGTTCCTCTTCATAGGCAATGCGGCTGTCCATCATATTCGCCTCTTCGCTCAAGCGGCGTATTTCGAGCTGCAACATCTCATTTTCGGTAATGGTTCCGAGTTTATATCGTCCCTGTGCCATTCGGTAAAGCGTGTCGGCATTGGCAAAATTGCTGCGCGCCATCTCCACATCGCTCTGTGCCGATGCGAGGTTGAAAAAACTGCTGCACACCTGCGCCCTCACAAGCTCGAGTGTTTCGGCATAGCTCTTTTTTGCCTCGGTATATCGCAGTGGCTCTATCTGCCTGTCCCATTTGAGGGAGTTGTGCCCAAAGAGGCTTTGCGTGTAGCCGATGCTTATGGGAATGGTACTGAACATATTGGTTTTATTTTCCACCTCGCGCAGATAATCGGCACTGCTTTTGAGAAAGAGCGTGCCGCCAGTGAGAGCAATGTTTTGATTTATGTTCAAAACAAGGTCGCTGCCAAACTGGCTCTGCCCCAAAAAGAGCGATGTGCCGTCGCCCTGTGTTATTTTGTTTATCACATTGTTAATATATGACGACGATGCAAGGGTTACCGATGGCAGATAGTTGGCGCGGTAGTAACGGTAGTTCCAATGCTGCGCCAAGAAGGTGTGGCGTGCGCTGCGCACCGTGGGCGACTGCTGAACGGCAATCTCTATGGCCCTCGGCAAGCTCAAATAGAGGGTATCGGCCTTTTGAGCATTTACCGGTAAAAGGAGCAACATAAAGAGCAGCAGCAACGCCGGCTGCACAAGATTATTACCAAGCGATTTTTTCACAGTTTCCTCTAACTTTCTCATAAATCATCGAATTCTCATCTACCGGCATTGTTACAAAAAGCGTGCCAAAAGAATAACGAGTTAATATACAGCGCATTATCAAACACAAGGCCATTTTTTATCGTGCGATAATGCACACCCGTTGTGCGAAATCGCACACCCGCAAACAGCCCTGCCGAAAAATTTCAAAATAAACGCGCCTTAGGGGCAAAATTTATTGTTTTGCATTTTTGAAAAAGGCATTTTTGTCGCTACATTTGCCATATACACATAAATGAGCTGCAAATGGAATGTAAAGGCAAAATACTTATAGTAGATGACAACGAGGATATACTTTTGTCGCTGAATATGCTGTTGCGCCCGTGGGTAGATTCGATACGTGCCATAAAGGAGCCGGCGCGCATAATCGAGTTTATGGATTACTTCAAGCCCGATGTCATAGTGCTTGATATGAACTTTGAGCGAAACGTGATAAGCGGCGAGGAGGGTTACGAATGGCTTGGTCGCATTCTGGAGCACGACGCCACAAGTGTGGTTATTCTGATGACTGCTTACGTGAACACCGAAAAAACGGTGAGGGCGATAAAGGCCGGTGCTGTGGATTTCATACCTAAACCGTGGGACAACAAAAAGATGATTGATGCCATTCACTCGGCAGTGGATTTGAAACGCAGCAGAATGGCGCGCCTGCAGGCCGAAAAGGAGGAGAAAGAGGAGAAGATAGAAAAAGAGAACGGCGATGCACGGCTGTTTGTCGGGGAGTCGCCACAAATAATGGAACTGAAGGAGCGCATTGCACGCATAGCATCAACCGATGCCAATGTGCTTGTTACCGGCGAAAACGGCGTGGGCAAAGACGTGGTGGCGCACGAACTGCACAGGCTGTCGGGCAGGAGTGGCAAGCCGATGGTTTCCATAGACCTTGGTTGCATACCCGAATCGCTTTTCGAAAGCGAACTCTTCGGGCACGAAAAGGGGGCGTTCACCGGTGCGGGCAATGCAAAGGCAGGCAGGATTGAGGAGGCCCACGGCGGCACTCTTTTCCTCGACGAGGTGGGCAACCTCACCACAGCCACGCAACAGAAACTGCTCACCGTGATAGAGAAACGCGAGGTGGCGCGCGTGGGCTCTACAAAGGCACGTAAAATAGATGTGCGCATTGTGGCAGCCACAAATGCCAACCTGCCTGCAAGGGTGGCCGAGGGCACCTTCCGCGAGGACCTGCTCTACCGCCTGAACACAATAGAACTGCGCATACCGCCACTGCGGGAACGTGGCGAGGACATATTGCTGCTTGCCCGCCATTTCTTAAGAATATATGCCGCGAAATACTGCTCCGACGTAAGGGAGTTTTCGCACAACGAGGAGAAACAGCTGATGAGCTACCATTGGCCGGGCAATGTGAGGGAACTGCAACACTGCATAGAACGTTGGGTTATCGACAGCAGCCTGCCCCTTGTGCCCGAGAAGCACGACGAAGCGGGCAAAAGCGCATCGCTAAACCTCGAGGAGCTGGAACGGCAGACAATACGTCGCGCACTGGAACAGAGCAACGGCAACCTGTCGATGGCTGCGGAGTTGCTTGGCATAACACGCTATTCGCTATACAGAAAAATAGATAAACACGGGATTTAATGGGATTTTGGCAGAACATATTTTATAACAAAAGCATACGCCGTTTAAGGGAGATGCTGCAAGCGGTGCGCACACGCGACTTCAGCCTGCAATACTCATTGAAGAAACTACACGGCGAAGAGCGCCGCATAGCCGAGGAGATAAATTCCGTGATACGCGAGTTCAGGGAACGGGAGCATAGGCGCGAGGGCGAGGTGCACTTCTACGATGCAATACTCTCCAAAGTAGATTGCATAATGTTTGCAACGGACAACACAGGGCGTGTGCGTTATATGAACAACGCCGCCATAGAGGGGTTGTGCGGGTTCAAGTTCAATGACATAGAGGAGCTGCGAGCGCTGCACGCTTCATTGCCCGCGCAACTGAAAGGGCTGAGCAAGGGGCGCAGCACACTGCTCACATTCACGGCACGCGGTGGCGAAGAGCGCGAATATGCCGCTGTGGCAAGCAGAATGTTTGTAAGTGGCATAGAGTACCGCCTCTATACCCTGCAAAGCGTTGCAACCATACTCAAGCAGAGCGAAATTATGGCGCAGCAACGCCTTATAAGAGTACTCACGCACGAGATAATGAACTCGCTCACCCCCATAATATCGCTTGCCGACACCTTGCAGGAAAACAATGAAAAGGGCGAGATAACCGGCGAGGATATGAACATTGCACTGTCGGCCATAAGCCGAAGGGCCGACGGCCTCTTGCAATTTGTCCAACGCTACCGTCGCTTGCAAGGCATTGCCACCCCACAGATTGCACCCACAAGATGGGGCGACCTCTTGCACACGATAAAGGAGATTGCCACCACCCTGCCCCATAATACAAGCAAGGTGACCTTAACGGGCGAGTGCGACGATGTTACCATACGCATAGACCGTTCACAGATAGAGCAGGTGCTCATAAACCTGCTGAAAAACAGTGCCGAGAGCGGCGCCACACACATAAAGATTGTTTCACGGTTATCGAACGACGAGAGGTGGCTCACGGTGGCCGTCGAGGACAATGGTTGCGGGCTGTCGCCCGAGGTGAGCGACAACGTTTTCACCCCGTTCTTCACCACCAAGCAGCACGGCGAGGGCATTGGCCTTGCTGTATGCAGGCAGATTGTGTGCAACCACGGCGGCTTTATAGGTGCCGAAACCACAAGCGAGGGACAGGGGGCCCGATTCACACTGCGCCTGCCTTTGAGGGAGTGAAAAAGAAATTAAAAGCCAACGCCACCTTGGTGTAACTTAAAATCTACGGGTATTACCAAACGGGCACATACACAGCCGGCAATCTAACCATAAAGAAAAACATAGTACCACATTAGCATAAAATTGGCTACAATAAGCAGACATAAAGCAATAGCAGTACCAATAGTCCAAGCTATCTTCGTTTTTTTACCCTCTTTTTCAAAAATTGCAAAATAGTTCAAATAGCGGTCCTTCTTCCAATATACCAGATAACCTATTATCCACGAAGGAACAATTCCCAAACCGACAACAATGGCCAAATGCCTTCCTACAATATCATATGCTTGTGGGCCATAGCAAATCATACAAATATTAATCACCAAATAAATAGGTAAAGCAAACAACAGCAATGCAAGAGCGGTCAAATAGTATAGTGTAAACCCCGATGCAGGGTGGTCTATGGTCTTATACAACCCACTTCTCGCCCAATCCTTATATTCCTTGAATGTGTTAATTCCGTATTGCTTTTTCAAATGTCTCTTCCAGAAAGACAAGCAATACAGCGGACGTTGCACCAATAATTCGAGTGCAACGTATATAGGTAATCCTGAGAAATACAACAGATTGTAAAACGAATACAATACCCTGTTCAAGAATTTGTCTATACTATTTTTCATTTCTATTCTTTCTTCAATGCTTTATCATTAAAGCCTCTCCACGATACAATCTTAAAACTAACAACCCTCTTTCAAAGGCCTTATTCCGCATTAGTACAAGTTGGTAAATTATTGAGCTTGAACACTACCGGCAAGCACACGCGGCTGTCAACTTTTATATATTCGCCCTCTGCTTCACTGAAGTGTGTAGCCGGAACCCATTGGGGCATATCCTCATTTATCAGGCGCAGTGCTTCCTGGTCGAGCAATGTATTACCGCTGCTTTTAAAGAGTTTCACATTGTCTATCGAACCATCTTTCTTTACAATGAACCACACAAAGGCTCTACCCTCGATTTTGTTCTCCACACATTCTTTAGGATATTGCAGATTACTTTTTATCCACTCTGTTAAAACCTTATGGCCACCCGGGAACTCCGTCGGGGTTTCAAGAATAGGAAAGATATATTGCCCATTATTGTCATAATAAATTCCACGGCCCATCATATATCCGGAATTCACAAGCTTGCCGTTCTTGAATGTGAGCCTACGCAAATGCTTTAACCCCCATTCTATTTTTGCAGCCTTGTATTCCTCGTACTGCAAACCATCGGTAAGAAATGGTTGCATTATATATAG
>JAFXGV010000075.1 GCA_017536765.1 Bacteroidaceae bacterium | reverse complement strand
GCAGAAGTAATTCAAAAAAGAGAACCGGCACCGATGAAATCACAGCAAACAGCCGTTCAAGCAGCGGAAAAGGACAAATGCTGTTTGAGCGGTGTTCATCTTGTTGCTGTTATTGCGTGAAAAGCGAGTTCTTTTGTCCCCGATGGTTGAACGAAATGCTGTTTGCGCCACCATTGCGGGCGAGCAATGTTTGCGACGACTGAAGCTTTAGCTTTACAAAGGAGTGTGCTTTAGCACAACAGGCGAACGAAGGATGTCGCTTGCGACTCGTGAGCATAAGGCTGTTGTGACTGATTTTTGCGTGTGCCGGGCGCTTTGGTTCTTTCACGCGATGAAAGAACGTAGAAAATAAGTTATATACAAAGAAAGGCTCACGGGCCACCGAGAATTATATTGCAAATTAAAAATACAACCCTCGGTTGTTACCAAGAAACTGGAAAAGAATCAATAAAAAGATAATTGAACCTGTAATTTATTCCATAGCAAATATTGCCGAACCCACACGCACGTGGTTGCTCCCCTCCTCAATGGCAATGGGGTAGTCGTCGCTCATTCCGGCCGATAGAACAGAGAACTGCTCGCTTTCGGCAAAGAAACGCTCCTTGATGGTGTGGAACAACTTGTTGACAGTTGCAAATTCGGCCCTTATCTGCTGCTCGTCGTCGGTGTTGCTTGCCATACACATAAGGCCGCGAATCTCAATGTTATCCAACGCGCGCCACTCGCCCGCGGCAAGCATATTTATGCATTCTTGGGGCGTGAAGCCGAATTTTGTCTCTTCCTGTGCTATGTGTATCTGCAACAGACAGGGGATTTTGCGCCCCACCTTGGCACCCTGCTTGTTAACCTCCTGCAACAGGCGCAGGCTGTCAATGCTGTGTATCAAATGGATGAAGGGGGCTATATATTTTATTTTGTTGCTCTGCAAATGGCCTATGAAGTGCCAGAAGATATCCTCGGGCAGGGCCTCGTGCTTTTTTACAAGGTCCTGTGCCTTGCTCTCGCCAAAGTGGCGCTGTCCCGCAGCGTAGGCTGCAGCAACAGCCTCCACGGGGTGATATTTGGAAACAGCAATAAGTGTAACCCCCTGTGGGAGGGTTGCGCTTATCTTTTCTATTCTTTCTGCAATTATGTTACTGTATTGCTTCATAGTGGAAGATGTCCACAATGGAACTTTCGTTTACCGATGCAAGGTCGTATGCCATAACAGAATCCTCCATATGCTTGTTGAGGCCTGCCACGGCGCCTGCACAGTCTTCGGCTTTTACAAGAATCACAACCGAGGTCTTTTTCTCCTTGGCGCTCACCTCGTCTATGGTAACGAGCACAATCTTGCACTTGAACCACTTGTCGGCACTCTCGCTGGGGCTGTCAACAAGTTCGCCATATTTGGTACGTTTCATCTCGTTGATGGTGAACTCGCCCGTAACCATAGGCTGCACCTCAAGTGTTATACGTTTCTCCACCTCGGTGAATGTGAATCCCTGTACCAAATATACCTCGTTTACCTTTGTGTTAAGGCCCTTCTCGCCTGCACGCTCGTATGATACCTTTACTTCGAACCAGCTTTGTGTCATAATTGTTTTTTATCGTTTGTTTTTTGTTATTGCTTGTGTGGGGTGCATTGCACAGCGCAACGTGCGTTGCCAATGCGTTTGCAAAAATAGCAAATGAAATGTTTTATCCGCATTTTATTTTGCTAAATTTTCGCGGATTTTTTTCATTTGTTGCAGTTTGATGTAATTGAGGGCGAACACACGGGTTCGCCCCTACAAGCGACGGGCTATTCAATTCAAATTCTGCAAAACAGCGTTGCGGTATAAAAGATAGAGTTCGTGCTCGCTTATGTAGTTATCGAAAACAGGCTCCTCGTCAATGGGCGACGGCTCGTCGGTGTTGTAGTCGTCATACTCCTCGTCGTCGTCATCGTAGGTGAACATCTTCCTTGCGGAGTTATCCTCTATGTAACCAATTATTTCGTTACGCAGTTTCTCTATTCTCTTTCTCTCGCTGCGCGAGAGGATAGCATCCTCTTTCTTCATAACACTTGCTTATATCTTGTTCATACCTCTGTTGTATCTCTTGTGCAGCAGCTGCTCGTTGTTGCAGCGGCCGTGGTGGCGGTAATGAGTTTCGCGCTCTATGCGGCAGCGCAGCGCCTCCTCATATTCGCTCCACGATGCTATCCTGCGGCGGGCAATGCCGCTATCCATAGCAGCCTTTGCCACCGCCATAGAGACCGCAAACAGCAGGCGCCGGTCGCCCAGTTTGGGCAGAATATATGCAGGGCCGAAGCTCAGGTTGCTCCCGTAGCTCTTTTTAATATCGTGGGGCACAGGCTCGTGGGCAAGTGCGGCAATGGCCTTTACCGCCGCCATCTCCATCTCGCGGTTTATGTTGGTGGCAAGCGTGTCCAGCGCCCCGCGGAACAGATAAGGGAAAGCTAATGCATTGTTTATCTGGTTGGGAGTGTCGGTGCGACCGGTAGCCACTATGGCATCGGGGCGTGCAGCTATGGCATCGGCATAACTTATCTCGGGGGTAGGGTTGGCAAGGGCAAAAATTATGGGAGTGTCGGCCATACTGCGCACCATCTCTTTGGTGAGAACATTACCCACCGAGAGACCAATGAACACATCGCTCGCCTTTATGGCATCGGCAAGCGTGTGCAGCGAGGTGTTGCTGCTGGCAAAGAGCGCCTTCTCGGGTGGGAGAATATCGCGCGCAATGGTAATCACACCCTTGCTGTCGACCAATGTAATCTGTTCGCGCATAAGCCCTAAGCGCACAAGCATCTTGGCGGTGGAAATGGCTGCAGCACCCGCACCGCTTATCACCACCTTCAGGCTTTGCAGCTCCTTGTCGGCCACCTCGGCAGCGTTCAACAGCGCAGCGGCAATGGTTATGGCCGCCCCGTGCTGGTCGTCGTGCATCACGGGAATATCGAGCAGATTGCGCAGCCTCTCCTCTATGTAAAAGCACTCCGGCGCCTTAATATCCTCGAGGTTTATGCCGCCAAAGGTGGGCGAGATACCCTGCACCGCCTCAATGAACTTGTCGGGGTCCTCCTCGGCAAGCTCAATGTCGAACGCATCTACATCGGCATAAATCTTAAAGAGCATAGATTTACCCTCCATCACCGGCTTGGAACTGAGCGCACCCACGTTGCCAAGGCCCAGCACCGCACTGCCGTTGGACACCACCGCAATGAGGTTCCCTTTGTTGGTATAACGATAGGCCTGCCAACGATCCTTGTTTATGGCGGCTGCCGGTGCAGCCACTCCGGGACTGTATGCAAGCGACAACTGCTCGGGCGTGTCGTGCGGCTTCGTCGGGGTAATCTCGGTCTTTCCCGGCCTCTCACCTTCGTGGTATTCCAAGGCCCTCTCCTCTAATCTTTCGCTCATAATCAACCATTTTCTTAATAAACAACCCTGCAGGGGCAAAGTTTTTTTGCAAGGGCGATTTTTTTGTGTAAGCGTTTTTATTGGCGGTGCTTTTTGAGGTGCTTTTTCGTTGCAGGGAATATCTGTTGCTGTTCTTTATAAATTTGGCTTTTGGTATAGGAGTGAAATAATTTTTAGTTATTTTTGATATGATTCTTTCGCTTGGCTACCGTGTACGTTCTGTTACTGCAATCCGTTTCCGTCAGAGGGCTACAGGGTAGTAAATAAGAGGCGAAAAACAAAAGTAAATAAAGCATATTTTTCTATTTCCCTTGAAAAAGTGTAAGCAAACGCTTGTTATTCGTTGGAAAAAGTGTAACGAATCCCTTGTTATTCGTTGGAAAAAGTGTAAGCAAATGCTTGTTATTCGTTGGAAAAAGTGTAACGAATCCCTTGTTATTCGTTGGAAAAAGTGTAACGAATCCCTTGTTATTCGTTGGAAAAAGTGTAAGCAAACGCTTGCTATTCGTTGGAAAAAGTGTAACGAATCCCTTGTTATTCGTTGGAAAAAGTGTAAAATCGTTGTTACATTGCCGCAATTTGTTGCCCGCTTTTTATGGGAAAATGTGAAATTTGCGGCAAAAACAGGGTGGATTATGTGAAAATCTACCCCGTTTTATATGTGATTATGTGAAAAATACCTCGGTTTTTATATGTGATTATGTGAAATTTGTTATATTTGCGCTTGATTATTAGTGCTTTGAGATATGGAAGAATTGCTTAGAAGAAAAATAGATGCTTATTTGCTTGCCTGGAAGAGTAATGCCGATAGAAAGCCGCTTATAGTAAAAGGGGCTCGCCAAATTGGAAAGACTCGTTCTATCGAGTCGTTTGCGAGGCAGAATTACAAAAATGTGATTCAGATTAACTTTGTGGAGCAAAAGATGTACAAGGCTATATTCGATGATGGCTATGAGGTTGATGCAATACTCAAGAATATTTCGTTGCTTAACCCGGAATTCAAGTTTGTTCCCGGTGAAACAATATTCTTTTTTGACGAGTTGCAGGCTTGTCCTAACTGCGCCACATCGTTGAAGTTCTTCAAAATAGATGGTCGTTTCGATGTCATCTGTTCGGGCTCGTTGATGGGTATAAACTATAAGGAGATAGAATCCAACAGCGTGGGTTACAAGGAGGATTATGAAATGCATTCTATGGATTTCGAGGAGTTCCTTTGGGCCAAAGGATATTCAGATGATTTTATAGATGAACTCTACAGGTATATGCTGGAGGTTAAGCCCCTCGGTACGTTGCAGATGGATATTCTTTTCGGCCTGTTCCGCGACTATGTTACCATTGGCGGTATGCCCGAGGTGGTGAACACTTACATAAAGAACAAGAACTTCAGCGGAACATTTGCAATACAAAAGCAGTTGCTCAAAGACTATGAAGAGGATATTACCAAATATGTCGAAGGTCTTGACAAAGCAAAGGTGAAAGCGGTGTATAATCATATTTCAACCTTTCTTGCAAAGGAGAGCAAGCGCTTTCAAATAACCAAGATTGGCAAGAATGCGCGTAACAGGGATTACATTGGGTGTGTCGAGTGGCTTGCCGATGCCGGTGTCATAAACATCTGCTATTGTATGAACCGCCCCGAACTGCCGCTAAAAGGGAATTATGACTCCAAACTTTATAAGATATATTACAAGGATACCGGTCTTTTGATTGCATCGCTTGACGAAGAGGCGCAGGAGGATTTGAGGGCAAACCGCAATCTTGGAACATACAAGGGTGCCGTTTATGAGAATATAGTTGGGGATATGCTTGTGAAGCAGGGGTATGGCCTTTACTATTACAGCAGTGACAGGCCTGCGATAGAGATGGATTTCTTTGTGCGAGATGCCAACTCGCTTATACCGGTAGAGGTGAAGGCAAACGATGGTGCAACTGCATCGCTTAACAATTTGTTGAAAGATGACAGGTTCCCCGATATAAAATATGGAATAAAGTTCGGGTATAAAAACATTGGTTTCAATGGCAAGTTCTATACATTCCCGTATTTCTTGGCTTTCTTGCTGAGGCGGTTCCTTTCCGATAGGCAGGGTGTGTGAGGCTTTTGGAAAATTTGCTAAAAGGCTGCTGAAAATTTTTTAGCAGCCTTTTTGGTAATCTCCGTCATTCTCTATTCAAACTTTATATACTGCGCTATCTGTGCCACGCACTCCTCTATGGCGGTGTTGCTGTTGTTTATGAAAAACAGCATTATGAGGGGTTCGCTGGCTGTTTGTTTGTAGAATTCCACGCTGTAGCATTTTGCGGCTTTTGCGGCAAGGTCGGTAATGGTTTTGGAACAGGGTATTCCGGTGTGGCGGTTGTGCGCCTCGATGTTCTTTACATTGGGCAGCTCCACAATGTATATGCGGTGGCAGTTGGTTGTTTGCGTGAGCTCGTGGTTTTCCAGCATCTGTTCGTGGCGGGCTCGCAGGCAGGTTGCCTTTTCCTGCTGCCCGGCACACGGGGTGCCGCAGTTGCTTAACAGGTAGCTTGTGGATATGGGGGTGTCGTATGTGCGCTCGGCGGGGTAGGCTTCGGGGGTGGGCTTCTGCTCGCTGTTCAGTCCCATTATCACAATCGAAAAATCGTCTTGCAGGTTCACAAGGGGGCCGCCGTTGAATGTGGGGCGGGTGGGGTGCTCTTCGGTTGCTTTGCCGAATGTGAAGTAGTATTCGGGTTTTCCTTCGGTGAAGAGTACCGCACGGTGGGGCAGGGTGCACACGGCGCCTCGTTTCTCCTTTATTTGGTTGCTGTAGTAGGCGGGTGAGTCGGTGAGGTGCATTATGAGGTCACACTCCTGGCCGCAAAAGTATGGTGCCTGCTCCTCCGGCTTTATTCCTCGTTCAACCCTCTCTTTGTATGGTGTATCGAGGAAATGAATGCCCATACCATAGCCGAACATCACTCCTCGCGGCTCGCCGTTCTCTTCCCATATATCAACCTTGGCGGCATAGCTCCAGGCGAGTTGCTCTTTGGTTTTGTCATAGGGAAGTGTTACCGTGTAGTATCGCTTGCCGGCGAATTCTTCCCATCTCTCCTCTCTCTTGAATTTGCGGGCTTTGGATATTTCGGGGGTGCCGTATTCGCGGTAATATGCGGGGCCGAAGTTCAGCACCACCTCTTTTGCTTTTTCCACAAGGTATTTTTCTCTTTCCTGTTTGTTGAGCTTTCTTAAATTGTTTTGTGCCGGCAGCTGTATGCTGCAGATGATTGCGATGATTAGTGCAAAGTACTTCATAATGCTTGGTTTTTGTTGCTTTTTATAGGTATGACGGCAAAAACCCCGTTGTGTTACAAATGTAGTTGTTTTTTCTGCTTTTTGTTTTTACAACAGCTCTTTTTTTGGTGTTTACGCAGATTATTATATCTTCGCAAATTGAAAAATGATAATGACTTATGAATAACTATTTCGATATATTGAAGAACAGGCGCAGTTGTCGCCTTTTCACCGACGAGCCTGTGGATAAAGAGGCGGTGTGCAACTTGTTGCGTGCGGCTCTTATGTCGCCGTCGGGCCATAGGTACAACCCGTGGGAGTTTGTGCTTGTGGAGGACAAGGAGGTGCTGAAGGCGCTGTCGGTGTGCAAGGCACAGGGCGCGGCTCTTTTGGAGGGCGCGGCTATGGCTATAGTGGTTCTGGGCGATACCACCAAAACCGATGTGTGGATTGAGGATTGCTCGGTTGCCACCATCATCATTCAGCTTGCGGCGCAGTCTATGGGGTTGGGCTCTTGCTGGGTGCAGATGCGTTGCCGCAAGAGTGCCGACGGAGCATCGGCCGAGGATAATGTAAGGCGTTTGTTGGATATTCCCTCGCACTACGCGGTGTTGTCGGTAGTGGCAGTGGGGCACAAGGCACGCGAGGCCAAGCCCTTTGACGAGGAGAAGATGCAGTGGGAGAAGGTGCACATTGGAAAATTCGGTGGACAGGAGTAGTGTGGTGCTTGTGGGGGCAGGCAATCTTGCCACCTCGCTTGGCGTGGCTCTTGCTTCGGCGGGGGCACCGCCTGTGGCTGTGTGGAGCCGCACCGCGGAATCGGCTTTTGCCCTTGCCGCAAGGGTGGGGTGCCCTGCCTGTTGCGATATGAACGAGCTGCCCGCAGCCGATATATTCATAATATCGGTGGCCGATGATGCTTTGCCTGATGTGGCGCAGCAGGTGGCGGCCCGTTTCCCCGCGGCTGTAATAGCCCACACGGCGGGCAGCGTGCCTATGGATATTCTGCGCGTGGCGGGTGCCGGTCGTTATGGTGTTTTCTACCCTATGCAGACATTCAGCAAGCAGCGCGTTGTGCCGTTCGAGAATATTACCGTTTTTGTAGAGGGGTGCTGCCCGCAGGTGGCCGCTCTGCTTGCGGGGGTGGCATCTATGCTCACCGGCAAGGTGGTGCACGCTACAAGCGAACAGAGGCGCTATTTGCACATAGCGGCGGTTTTTGCCTGCAATTTTGCCAATGCGGCATATGGTATGGCTGCCAAGCTGTTGGAGGCCAATGGCCTCTCTTTTGATGCTATGTTGCCTTTGGTGGATGAGACGGCGGCCAAGGTTCACTCTCTGCACCCGCGCGATGCGCAGACGGGCCCCGCACGCAGGGGCGATGCTGCGGTGATGAATGCCCACAAGGCTATGCTTGACGGGCAGCTGAAGGATATTTATACCGTGCTGAGCGACTACATTACCGCCGAGGTGGCACGCGACAATAATGAAAAACAATAAAATATTACCATAATGATAAATTACGATTTGACAAAGATAAAGGGTTTGGTTTTTGATGTCGATGGCGTGTTGAGCCGCGAAACAATAACTATGTACCCGGGCGGTGAGCCTATGCGCACCGTGAATATTAAAGATGGTTATGCACTGCAGCTTGCCGTGAAGGCGGGCTACCACGTTGCCATAATAACAGGTGCCCGCACCGAGGCTGTGAAGGTTCGCTATAACGGCTTGGGCATTACCGATGTCTATTTGGGTGCCGCCATTAAGAAGGATTGCTTCGAGGAGCTTATGACAATGTACGATATGAAGCCCGAGGAGATTCTTTATATGGGCGATGATATCCCCGACTACGAGGTGATGAAGATGTGCGGCCTTCCCTGTTGCCCTGCCGACGCAGCTGTGGAGATAAAGGAGATTTCCCGATACATTTCGCCTGTGCGTGGCGGCGAAGGCTGCGGCCGCGATGTGATAGAGCAGGTGATGCGTGCGCAGGGTAAGTGGATGGATGAGTCTAACGCTTTTGGTTGGTGATGCTATGCTCGATAATATAAAAAAGTACAAGGTAATCCTTGCGTCGGCATCGCCCCGCCGCCGTGAGCTTCTTGCGGGGCTCGATATCCCCTACGAGGTGCGCACGTTGCCCGATGTGGATGAGTCGTTCCCGCCCGCATTGCAGGGTGGTGATATACCGCTTTACATATCCAAGAAGAAGGCCGATGCCTACCGCTCGCTTATGGCCGATGACGAGCTCGTGATAACCGCCGACACCATTGTGTGGTTAGATGGCGAGCCGCTTGGCAAGCCTGCCGATGAGGCCGATGCCCGCCGTATGCTCAATTTTATGTCGGGCAAAACCCATTCGGTGTTCACAGGTGTTACTATTACCACACGGGATGTCCAGCGCAGTTTCGTGGCCTGCTCGCAGGTGACGTTTGCCACCCTTACGGCCGACGAGATTGATTACTACATTGCCAAATACCGCCCTATGGACAAGGCGGGCTCATATGGCGTGCAGGAGTGGATAGGGTACATAGGAATCTCCTCTATCGACGGCTCCTACTTCAATGTGATGGGCCTTCCCGTGCAGAGGCTTTACAACGAACTTAAACAGATACCATAGAATATGAAAATAGCCGATTCCCTCTTGTCGCTCATAGGAGGCACACCGTTGCTTCGCCTCTCGCGCTATGCCGCGGCAGCCTCTCTCCCCGCCGCGCCTGTGGCTAAAATAGAGTACTTCAACCCTGGCAGCAGCGTGAAGGACCGCACGGCACTTTCAATGATAAACGATGCCGAGGCACGCGGCCTTTTGAGCGCGGGTGCCACCATCATAGAGCCCACCAGCGGAAACACCGGTGTGGGGCTTGCTCTTGTGGCGGCTGTAAAGGGGTATAACCTCATACTCACAATGCCCGACACAATGAGTGCCGAGCGTATGAACCTGCTGCGTGCATATGGTGCCCGCCTTGTGCTCACCCCCGGTAGCGAGGGTATGGCAGGGGCCATAGCTAAGGCCCGGGAACTGCGTGAAGCCACCCCGGGAAGCATCATTTTACAACAATTCGAGAACGAGGCCAACCCTGCGGCTCACATAAGCACAGCCGATGAAATATGGCGCGACACCGATGGTCGCGTAGATGTTTTTGTGGCAGGTGTGGGCACAGGCGGTACAATCACCGGCACGGCCCGCCGATTGCGTGAGTATAACCCCGCAATAAAGGTGGTGGGTGTGGAGCCTGCATCGTCGGCTGTGCTCAACGGTGGCGAAAAGGGTGCCCACAAACTGCAGGGCATAGGTGCAGGCTTTGTTCCTGCCATTTACGATGCTACACTGGTGGATGAGGTCATTCCCGTTACCAACGAAGATGCCGTGGAGGCTGCGCGCCTGCTTGTGCGCACCGAAGGGCTGCTTGTGGGCTTCTCGTCGGGCGCAGCGCTGTGGGCTGCGGCCTCTCTGATGCAACGCCCCGAATACAAAGATAAAAACATAGTGGTGCTGCTGCCCGATTGCGGTGAGCGCTACCTATCAACCGACCTATTCCAATAAACTACTATGAAAGAAAAAACTATTGCCGACGTATTCTCGCATACGATAGATGAATTGCTCAGTGGTGGCGGTTCCCAAGATATGTTCCACCATCGCCGCGACGGCGAGCCTATGCCTTCGTGGCGCGTGTTGTCCGAGGCGGTGGATATTGTGCGTGCCATTGTGTTCCCCGGTTACTTTGGCGACTCGGTGCAGGAGCACCACACCCTTGCATACAAAACAGGTATGAACATAGACCGCCTGTACAAAATCTTGTGCGAGCAGATATGTGCCGGGCTCTGTTACAGCAATAATTGCGACAGCCCCGCCACGGCAGCAGCCGCGGCACGCAGTATGGCCCTCTCTTTCATTGAGTATCTGCCCACACTGCGGGCAGCTCTTGCCAAGGATGTAGAGGCTACATACAACGGCGACCCCGCTGCCACAGGCTTTGGTGAGGTCATCAGCTGCTACCCCAGCATAAAAGCCGTGAGCAACTATCGTATGGCACACCGCCTTTTGGAACTTGGCGTGCCTCTTATTCCCCGCATCATTACCGAAATAGCCCATAGCGAAACGGGTATAGATATTCACCCGGGTGCGCAGATAGGTGACTATTTTACAATAGACCACGGCACCGGTATAGTTATAGGAGAAACCTGCATCATTGGCAACAATGTGAAGTTGTATCAAGGAGTTACGCTGGGTGCCAAGAGCTTCCCGCTCGACGAGAACGGCAACCCCATAAAAGGTATTCCCCGCCACCCGATATTGGAGGACAATGTCATTGTGTATAGCAACGCCACCATTCTTGGGCGGGTAACAGTGGGCCGCGATGCGGTGATAGGCGGTAACATTTGGGTTACCGAGAACGTTCCCGCAGGGGCACACATAGTGCAGAGGAAATAACCATTGAAACCTGTTTGTACACTTTTTTCGCCATTATGCCGAAAAAAGTGTACAAATGTTTATGAAGTATTGTAAAATTTACTATCTTCGCGATGTGAAAACGCAATATAGGTTGCAAAATGTGAGCAGCCGGCGTTGTTAGGGTAACAAAATAAAAAACAGATAGAGAATGTTTGCACAAAACGTATATCACCACCATCATCGCCTGTCTCAAAAAAGAGTTGGGTAAGTGGGGTGTTCCCGTTTTGCGAACGCTATAATCTATGAGCTTACCTGCAAGAATGGTGAGCTCTTTTTATTTTTTTTGAAATAATAACAAGAATAGATGTAAAATTGTATCAAATTGTCATTTCGACGACTGTTAGGAGGAGAAATCTCAACGAGGGTGTATAGATCTCTCGCGTACGCTCGAGATGACATTGCAACATTTGGTGCAAGAATTTATTCCTTAAAATAAAACAATAATGATATGCTGAGAATTGCAGTACAGACAAAAGGGCGCTTGAACGAGCAGAGTATGCAGCTGCTGCGCGATGCGGGCGTTACCATTAAAGAGGAAAAGAGAAAGTTTTTGATGCGTGCATCGGATTTCCCTGTGGAGATTCTCTTTTTGCGCGACGATGATATTCCGCAAACGGTGTCGATGGGTGCTGCCGATTTGGGTATTGTGGGTTATAACGAGGTGGCCGAGCGTGGCTACGATGTTGATATTCTGCAAAAACTCGGGTTTGGCGGTTGCCGCATTTCGCTTGCCATTCCCAAGGCCGATGCTTATGAAGGGCTTGGCTATTTCAACGGCAAACGTATTGCCACATCGTACCCCAATGTGCTTACAAAGTATTTTGAGGAGAATGGTATAAAGGCCGAAATTCACACCATTACAGGTTCGGTGGAGATTGCTCCCGCAGCGGGGCTTGCCGATGCCATTTTTGATATTGTGTCGTCGGGCGGCACGCTCATAACCAACGGTCTTGTGGAGGTGGAACAGGTGCTGCACTCCGAGGCGGTGCTCATTGGTACCCCGGGCCTGAGCGAGGAGAAGATGACCATTGCCCGCCAGTTGATGTCGCGCTTCGAATCGGTGCTTAAGGGTGCAGGTAAAAAGTACCTGTTGCTCAATATCCCCACCGCAGCGCTCGATGAGGCTGTGAAGATTCTTCCCGCAATGCGCAGCCCCACAGTGATTCCTCTTGCGCAGAAGGATTGGTGCTCGTTGCAGACTGTGGTCGATGAAAAACAACTGTGGAGTGTGATAGAGCAGTTGAAGGCTATTGGTGCCGAGGATATTCTGGTGTTGGCTCTCGAAAAGATTGTATTATGATAAAACGATATATAAACCCTGCCCGCTGTGAGTGGGGCGCGCTGTGTGAGCGCGTGGTTACCGACGATGCGGTAATTGCCGCACGCGTAGATGCCATAATTGAGCGTGTGAGGCGCGATGGCGAAAAGGCTATCTGCGAGCTTGCCCGCGAGATTGACGGTGTGGAACTTGCTGCCATTGAGGTGAGCGAGGAGGAGAAACGCGAGGCCTTTGCTCTTGTGCCACAGGATTTGAAGGATGCCATTGCAAAGGCTGCCCGCAACATCACACGTTTTCATATGGCGCAGCGCTTTAATGATATCGAGGTGGTTACATCGCCAGGGGTAAAATGTGTGCAGCGTGCCGTGCCCATTCAAAAAGTGGGGCTTTATGTCCCGGGTGGCACAGCGCCCCTTTTCTCCACTGTGCTTATGCTTGCCATTCCCGCAAAAGTGGCGGGTTGCAAGGAGATAGTGCTTTGCACCCCTGTGAACAAGCAGGGCAAGGTGGCCCCCGCGGTGCTTTCGGCCGCTATGGTGTGCGGTGTGGACAGAATATTCAAGGTGGGTGGTGCACAGGCTGTGGCTGCTATGGCATACGGCACAGAGAGCATTCCCGCCGTGGACAAAATATTCGGGCCGGGCAACCGTTATGTGACGAAGGCCAAGGAGCGTGTGACTAATCGCGTGTCGATAGATATGCCCGCAGGCCCCTCGGAAGTGCTTGTGATGGCCGATGATACCGCTTGCCCTGCATTTGTGGCAAGCGACCTTCTTTCCCAGGCTGAGCACGGCACCGATTCGCAGGCTATACTTGTGTGTGGCAGCATTTCCATTGCCGATGCCGTTGATGCATGTGTGGCAGAACAGCTTGCAAAGCTGCCTCGCAAGGAACTTGCCGCAAAGGCTTTGGAAAACAGTCGCACAATAGTTCTGCCCACGGTTGAGGAGCAGGTGGCTTTTGTAAACAGCTACGCGCCCGAGCATCTGATTATATCAATGGATAATCCCTGGGAAGTGGCCGACAAAATAACCGCATCGGGCAGCGTGTTCATAGGCAACTACTCGCCCGAGAGTGCCGGCGACTATGCATCGGGTACCAACCATACATTGCCTACAAGTGGGTGGGCGCGCTCTTGCAGCGGTGTGAACCTCGATAGTTTTGTGCGCAAAATAACATATCAGGAACTTACAAAAGAGGGTATAGACGAGCTTGGCGACACCATCGTTGCTATGGCGAAGGCCGAAGGTCTCGATGCTCACGCTGCGGCTGCCCTTTTGCGTATGGGTAAAGAAATATGATTATGAATATCGACGATGTAATGCGGCTTGTCCGCAATAATATAAAATCTCTTGCGCCCTATTCCACAGCGCGCGACGAGTATAAAGGGGCATTGGGAGTTTTCCTCGATGCCAACGAAAATCCTTTTGACAACGGCTTCAACCGCTACCCCGATCCTCGTCAGTCCGAGCTGAAGGCCCGCATTGCACCTATGAAGGGTGTGGCAGTGGAGCAGATGTTCATAGGTAACGGCAGCGACGAGGCAATAGACCTCTGCTTTCGCATCTTCTGCGAACCGCGCATAGACAACGTGGTGGCCATTGCACCCAGCTATGGTATGTACCGCGTGGCGGCCGACATAAACGATGTCGAGGTGCGCGAGGTACAGTTGGGCGGCGATTTCTCCCTGCCTGCCAAAGAACTGCTTGCCGCTTGCGACGAGAACACCAAACTGATGTTTGTGTGCTCGCCCAACAACCCTTCGGGCAATATATTCTCCATTGAGCAGATGCGCTATCTGCTCGACAATTTCAAGGGGGTGCTTGTGGTGGATGAAGCCTACATCGATTTTGCCTCGCAACCAAGCCTCACAACCCTGCTTGGCGAGTATAAGAACTTAATTGTCCTGCAAACCCTCTCCAAAGCATACGGCCTTGCAGGCTTGCGCCTGGGGCTGGCATTTGCCGCAAAGGAGGTGATGGCGCTGTTTGCCAACGTTAAATACCCCTATAACATAAACAAGGCGGGTATGCAGCGTGCAATGGAGTTGCTCGACCGCGATGTGCAGGGCGAAATAGAGCTCATTGTGAGCGAGCGTGCCCGTGTGGCCGCGGCGCTGCAGCAGATGCCCTGTGTTGAAAAGGTGTTCCCCTCCGATGCCAATTTTCTGCTTGTGAGGGTGAGCAATGCGCGTGCCCTCTACGATGCGCTTATAGCCCGCGAGGTTATCGTGCGCGACCGTTCAAAAGTAAAGGGTTGCAGCGAGTGTTTGAGAATTACAATAGGTACACCGGGCGAGAACGACAGAATGCTTGCCGTGATAAAAGATTTTGGAAAATGAAAAAGGCACTTTTTATAGACCGCGACGGAACAATTATATGGGAACCGCCTGTGACCGAGCAGGTGGATACGCTGGAGCAGCTTGTCTTTATGCCGGGTGCAATAGGCTCGCTTGCACGCATAGCCGAGAGCGATTTCGAACTTGTGCTTGCAAGCAACCAGGATGGTTTGGGCACCGATGCCTACCCGCGCGAGCAATTCGACATTGTGCACAACAAGATGTTGCAGGTGCTTGCAGGCGAGGGTATTGAATTTGCCGACCAGCTTATAGACGTTACGTATAAGAGCGACAACCAACCCACCCGCAAGCCGGGCACGGGTATGTTTGGCAAATATATGACGGGCGAGTACGACCTGTCGTGCTGTTTTGTCATTGGCGACCGCCTCACCGATGTGGAACTTGCCAAGAATCTTGGTGCAAAGGCTATTCTCTACACTGCCGACAAGGTACGCATAGAGGAGATGCGCGCCTTGCCCTATGCCGATGTGTGCGTGCTTGCCACCGACAGCTGGGCCGCCGTTGCCGAGTTCCTCCGTTGCGAGGAGCGCACTGCCACAGTGGTGCGCAAAACAAAGGAGACCGATATAACGGTGAGCATCGACCTCGACGGCCGTGGCACATCGGGTATAGACACGGGGCTTAAATTCCTCGACCATATGCTCGACCAGATAGTGCATCACGCGGGCGTGTCGTTGCAAGTGAAAGCCGTGGGCGACCTTGCCGTTGACGAGCATCACACTATGGAAGATATTGCCATAGTATTGGGCGAGGCGGTGGTTAAGGCACTCGGCAACAAACGAGGCATAGGCCGTTATGGCTTTGTGCTACCTATGGACGAGAGCCGCGCTATGGTGCTCATTGATTTTGGTGGCCGAATAGATTTCTGTTGGGATGTCACCTTTACGCGTGAGTATGTGGGCGATGTTCCCACCGAGATGTTCAGCCACTTCTTTAAGTCGTTAGCTGCGGCTATGGGGTGCAACCTTCACATAAAGGCAGAGGGTGAAAATAACCACCATATTGCCGAGGGTATTTTTAAGGCGTTTGCGCGTGCACTGCGTATGGCGGTGAAGCGCGAACCGTTCAGTTACGAATTGCCAAGCAGCAAGGGAGTTTTATGATAGCTATAGTAGATTATGATACCGGTAACCTGCGCTCGGTGTGCAATGCGCTCGACCGCATTGGGGCCGAATATTGTGTTACCGACAACCACGATATTATAAAAAATGCCGACAGGGTGTTGTTGCCCGGTGTGGGCGAGGCTTCGTCGGCTATGCAGAAATTGAGCGAGCGCGGCTTGTGCGACGTTATCAGGGGGCTTAAACAGCCTGTGCTTGGTATATGCATAGGTCTGCAATTGATGTGCCGCAGCAGCGAGGAGGGCAACGCCCGCTGCCTGGGTATTTTTGATGCCGAGGTGCGCCGTTTCACACCGTCGCCCGCCGATGGAGTGAAGGTGCCTCATATGGGCTGGAACGAGATTCGCAATCTGCAATCACCGCTCTTCAAGGGCATTGACGAGGGTGCTTTTGTCTATTTCGTTCACTCGTTTGCAGCCGATGTATGCGGTGGCACCATTGCCACATCGTGCAATGGGCGTGAGTTTGCAGCTGCAATAAACAAGGACAATTTCTACGGTGCGCAGTTCCACCCCGAGAAGAGCGGTGCCGTGGGAGAGTGTATATTGAAAAATTTTATTGAATTGTAATGGAACTGATTCCTGCAATAGATTTGATAGATGGGCGCTGTGTGCGCCTCACACAGGGCGATTACGACATTAAAAAGGTGTATGAGCAGAATCCTGTGGATATGGCCAAGATGTATGCCGACTGCGGTGTACGTCGCCTGCACGTGGTGGACCTCGACGGCGCAAAGGCTAAGGAACCTTGCAATCTGCGCGTGCTTGAACAGCTTGCCGCAAGCACCGGCCTCGACATTGAGTGGGGTGGCGGCATTAAAAGTACCGATGCGCTGCGTGCGGCACTGAACGCGGGTGCCAACAGGGTTATCTGCGGCAGTGTGGCGGTGGATAACAGAGAACTCTTTGCCGATTGGTTGCAGAATTATGGTGCCGAGCACGTTATTTTAGGTGCCGATGTGCGTGGCCGCAATGTGGCTACTCACGGTTGGCTCAAAGAGTCGCAGGTGAGCATCGACGAGATAATAGGGTGGTTCCTGCCCTTTGGTCTCAAGCAGCTTATTTGTACAGATATTTCCAAGGATGGTATGCTGCAGGGGCCCAATTTCCAGCTCTATGTGGAGCTGAAGGATAATTTCCCCGCCGTGGATACCACGTTGAGCGGTGGCATAAGTTCTATGGATGATATTCGCAAGGCGCACGAACTGGGCCTGCATAGTGTAATCATTGGCAAGGCTATTTACGAAGGCCGCATAACCCTTAAAGATTTGGAGCTATGGTTGCAAAACGAATAATTCCCTGCCTCGACGTGAAAGAGGGGCGCACCGTTAAGGGTATAAATTTTCTGAGCCTGCAAGATGTGGGCGATGCCGTGGAACTGGGCCGTATGTATGCCCGCCAGGGTGCCGACGAACTTGTCTATCTTGATATAAGTGCCACCGTGGAGGGGCGCAATACATTCACCTCGCTTGTGGAGCGCATTGCATCCAACATAAACATCCCCTTTACCGTGGGTGGCGGAATATCCACCATTGAGGATGCCGCCCGCCTGCTCGATGCCGGTGCCGACAAAATTTCCATTAACAGTGCGGCGGTGCGCAACCCGCAGTTGATAGACGAGATTGCATCGAAGTATGGCAGCCAGTTTGTGGTGCTTGCGGTAGATGCCAAGCTGATTGACGGCGTATGGCGCATAACCACTCACGGTGGCCGCCAACTCACCGACAAGGAACTCTTTTCGTGGGCTCGTGAGGGGCAGGAGCGTGGCGCCGGTGAGATACTTTTTACCTCTATGGACCACGACGGCACGCGCAACGGATATCCCTGCGACACATTTGCGGCTCTGGCATCGGAACTCTCCATCCCCATAATTGCATCGGGTGGTGCGGGCTGCGTGGGCGACATTGCCGATGTGCTTTCCAAAGGTAAGGCCGATGCGGCGCTGGCGGCAAGCATTTTCCATTATGGCGAAATTACCGTGGAGGCGCTGAAGAGGGAACTGCAGAAACAGAATATTAAAGTGAGATTATAACGCGATTGTCATACTGAACAAAGTGAAGTATCTAAAATACCGGTAGGTTGAGATTCTTCACACAAGGTTCGGAATGACAAAACAATGTTTTGTTATCGGTGAGTTTATTTATGAACGAGCCATCACATAACAAGAGTGGAATGACAATAGCGTGTCATACCGAACGAAGTGAAGTATCTCTTAAGGCGTTGAATGATAATTTTAGATAATAAAATAATAAGAATATAAGATATGAATTTTTCTGATTTCGATTTATCAAAGAACAGCGACGGCCTGCTGCCCGTGGTGGTGCAGGACAGCGCTACATTGAAGGTGCTTATGGTTGCTTATATGAACCGCGAGGCATTTGAAAAAACAGTGGAGACCGGCAAGGCTACATTCTACAGCCGTTCGCGCAAAGCCCTGTGGACAAAGGGCGAAACAAGTGGCAATTTCATTGAGGTGGTGCAGATGTACCCCGACTGTGACAACGACACGCTGCTCATTATGGGCAAGCCTTACGGCCCTGCCTGCCACCGCGGTACTACAGCCTGTTTCGACACTCCCGAGACCGAGGGCTTCATTCGCAAGCTCGAGAAGGTTATTCAGGGCCGCCACGCCGCTATGCCCGAGGGTTCATATACCACTCACCTGTTCAACAAGGGTGTGAACAAGATTGCGCAAAAGGTGGGCGAAGAGGCTGTGGAAACGGTAATTGAGGCCATCGATGGCAACAAGGAGCGTTACCTGTACGAGGCTTGCGACCTTGTCTATCACCTTTTGGTGCTCAACGAGCAGATGGGTTTCACATTGCAGGATATGGAGCGCGAGCTCGCCGACAGACATAGCTGATTATGAGAACTACCGTTTTTTCTGCGTTGGCAATTGTTGCCCTGCTGTTCACAGCTTGCGGTGGTGGCCAGAGCGAGAAGCCCGCTGCGCCCTACTACAGCGATATGCTTGGTTTGTGGGTGCTGCAGCAGCCCGATGGTGCCGCCAAACTGGAACTTATGTTCAACGAGGATAGCACGGGCTTTGTTTTTGTGGCCGATACTTTCCATTGCGGCATTTCGTGGCAGCCCGATTCTGCTGTGATAAATGCCGAGTATCACTACAGGATGCAGGGTATGAAATTCTCCATTCCCAGGAGGTTCGATTATTCAGTGTCGTGCGATACGCTTTTCTTGCGGGAGATTGCCGAGGATGGTTCTTTGTCGCCTGTGAGTAGGTTTGTGCGTTTCAAGCAATAGACTAAAGGAGGGCAGCCACACGGCTGCCCTCCTTTAGTCTATTGCTATTGCTTGAATTTATTCCTTATTGCTTCTGGTGGCTTCCAAAAAACGGAGCTGGGCCTCGAGCATTTCCAAGCAGGGCATTGAGAAACCGGCTTTGTGCGCCCGGGCTATGGCGTTGCTGTAAATGTAATCTATTTCCATTGGGCGGTGAAAATCGTAGTCTAATTTCATCGAGGGGGAGTAGGGTGCCATATTGAGTGTCATTTCAATCATTTGGTCGGCAAACGATGCATCAATGTTCTTGGCGCCGACTGCTTGCGCTGCACCAATAACCTCGAGCATCTGGCGGTGTATGAGCTCGCGTGTTGCGGGGTTGGCAAGCAGGTGGTCGGTGCGGGTGTCGAGCGCCACCGTCATTCCATTGAACGGCATATTCCATACCTCTTTTTTCCAACGGGCCTCGAGATACTCCACCTCGCAGGCGGTTATGCCTGCCATAGTAAAATCGGCTATCAGTTGCTCTATTATGGCGGGTTCCTTGCAGGAGTAGTTGCCTATGTTTATGCTGCCGTAACATTGGTGATTCACACGGCCGGGCTCGGTTTTCGATGAGCATATAAAGGCAAGGCCTGCTGCCAAATATAGGTTGGGGAACTGCTCTTGCAGCAGGGGCTCGGGCCCTATGCCGTTTTGTATGAGCAACACCAGTGTCTTTTTGTGCAGCAGTGGTGGCAGCAACTCCTTAAGCAGGTGGTTGCGGGTGGTTTTCAGCGCCACAATAACCACATCGGCTTGCGGCATAGATGCGGTGTTGTTATATACCTGCGGGCTGTGCAGGTGAAAGGAGCCGTCGCAAGAGTCCACTTGCAGGCCGTGCTCTTTCACGTATTTGTAATCGCTGTGTAGCAGAAAGTGAACGTCGCAGCCTGCGTGTGCCAGTTTGCCTCCGTAGAAACTGCCCACGGCGCCTGTTCCTATAATCGCGTATTTCATATGGTTTTTTATTAAAATCTACACAAAGGTAAGTAATCTTTAATAATATATATTATTTTTGTAGCAAACATTGAAAACCTTAATTCAATATAATTATGAAAAAACTTATACTTGGCGTAATGCTGTGTGCGGCAACGATGGTGGCTGTTGCCGTGAATCCCCCGTTGATGGGGTGGAGCTCGTGGAATGCATACGGCTTCGAGATTAGCGAATCCATCATTAAGGCGCAGGCCGATGCTATGGTGAAGCTCGGTTTCTACGATTGTGGCTACAATCACATAAACATAGACGATGGCTTCTTTGGCGGTCGCGATGAGAATGGCAAACTGCTCATTCATCCCACACGCTTCCCTAACGGCTTGCGTCCGCTTGTGGATTATATCCACAGCAGTGGGCTTAAGGCGGGCATCTACTCCGATGCGGGGCGTAACACTTGTGCTTCGTATTGGGGCGGCGATGAAATAGGTGTAGGAGTGGGCCTCTACGGTCACGATGAGCAGGATATGAATCTCTATTTCAATGAACTTGATTTCGATTTTATTAAGATAGATTATTGCGGCGCCGATGCCGGAAATAACTCCGAGGGGCTCGACCTTGATGTCGAGGCGCGCTACAAGGAGATTTATGAGGCTATAAAGAGCACGGGCCGCACCGATATTACCTGGAACTTATGTCGTTGGGCTTTCCCCGGTACCTGGGCTTGCGATATTGCCAATTCCTGGCGCACAACCGAGGATATCTATCTTGGCTGGGCTTCGGTGAAGAGTATCATTGACCAGAGCCTCTATCTGTCGGCATACGCAGGCAACGGCCGTTACAACGATATGGATATGCTTGAGGTGGGCCGCGGCCTCACTGACGAGGAGGATAAAACCCATTTTGGTATGTGGTGTGTTATGAGCTCGCCGCTGCTCATCGGTTGCGACCTCAACGATATAAAGGGTGACGCCCTTGCATTGATGCAGAACAAAGAACTTATTGCCGTGAACCAGGATGTTCTTGGGCTGCAGGCCTATGTGGTGAAAAGAGAGAATGGTGCTTATGTGCTTGTGAAGGATGTTGAGGTGCTCAACGGCACCAAACGTGTTGTGGCCTTCTATAACCCCACCGATACCGAGCAGCAGATGAGCATTGCTTTCTCCGACCTCGACCTTGCGGGCGATGTGGCTGTGCGCGACCTCTTCGAAAAGAAGGATAGGGGCCTGTTCAGCGGGGCATTGGCCGTTACAGTGCCCGCACACGGCACACGCATATATAAATTGACTGCCGAGGAGCGCCTCGAACGCTCTCTCTATGAGGCCGAAACGGCTTGGCTCACCTGTTATCAGGAATTGGAGAACCACGAAGCGGCAGGCACCGCTATGTATCTCGACAAATCCTCTTGCTCGGGAGGCGTTGCAGTGGGCTGGCTTGGTGGCAATGAGGAAAACGACCTGCAATGGCGCAATGTATATAGCAAAGAGGGTGGTGAATATACGCTCCGCTTCTCATTCATCTCGGGCGAGAGCCGCAAGATGCTGGTGAGCGTGAACGATGGCACTCCCGTGGAGGTTACCACAAACGGTGGTAGCTGGAGCGCAGTGGGCACGGTGGATGTCAATGTCACTCTGAACAAGGGCAACAACGTAGTGCGCCTTTATAACCGGGATTGGATGGGTGATATCGATTGTATGAAACTTATCCCCAAGAATGTGACAGAGGATGTGGATTACTATCCCGTGGTGTTCGACAAGACAATGAACTATACACACGGTTCGCGCCGTCTTAACAGCGTGTCGCTCAATGGCTCGGCCGATGGCAACCAGAAGATAGATATGCCCACACCGCTTAAAATATACAGTAAGGTAGATGGCGCCGCTTTCACTGCAATGGCAGGCGAATCGCTCACGCCCGTGTTTGGCTTTACAGGTAACTGGATGAATGGTTTTGTTTATCTCGACCGCGGACAGGATGGTGCTTTCGATGCGGTGCTTAACGAGGATGGTACATATGCCGCCGATAGCGATATTATGGCCTTCTCGTATGCCGAGCATACATTGAACTCGGGTGTGGGATACAACAGCACAGGTGTGCGTGTGACCAATGCCGATGTGCTCAACCCGCCCTCGTTCACCTTGCCTGCCGACCTTGCCAACGGTTTCTATCTTATGCGTTACAAGGTCGATTGGGCATCCATTGACCCCGCCGGCCGCACCGAGGATGGCAACGGAATAATAAAGAATGGCGGCGCCATATGCGATGTGTGCATAAATGTACACAGCGCGAATGGTGCTCTTTCGGTGGTTGCCGAGAATGGCGCCCTGCTTGCCGCCGATGGCTCTGCTCTGCCTGCCACGGTGCCATTTGGCAAGCCGCTTGAATTGAAGGTGGTGCCTGCTGTAGGCTATGTGCTCGATGTTGTGAAGGTGCGCCACGGACATAATCTCACGGGCGATGCCGAAAAGTTTGGTGTAAAGCAGTATAGCGACGATTTAATCCCCGCATATATGTGCAAGGATGGTGTGCTTGTGCTGCCTGCCGAATATGTGGATGGCGATGTGCAAATAGAGGCTCTCTTTGCCAAGGCACAGGAGGATGCGGCTGCTGACGGATATGCTGTTTCATTCGATAAGGAGGCTGTTGCAGGCCTGGAGTACAACGGAGTGCTTTCGTTGGCGGTAGGGCTCAATGATTATGGCATTGAGGTGGCAGGTAGCAAGGTCTATATGGATGCAACCGATGCCCCCGTGGTGCTGTCATTGCCCCGCTCGCTCACCCTCTCGGTAGATGACAACCGCGACGGCCTGCACTACTATTTGTATATCGACTGGAACAACGACGGCCGTTTCACAGCGTTGCTCAACAGCGACGGGCTCCCCTCGTATTCGAGCGAGTTAGTGGCCTTCACTCAATACAATGGCAAGGATAGCAATGGCAACGAAGTTGCCACCGCCGGCAAGGTGCTGCCGCTTTACAATCTCCCCGATAATGTGCCTGCCGGTGTATATCGTGCCCGTGTGAAAGCCGATGTAAATGATGTATCTCCTGCCGGTTCGACTGCAATTGTTGCCAACAATGGTGTGGTGGTCGATTTCCTTATAAATATAGTTACGGGCAACTGCCCATTGAACCTCAATACTCTCAACGGTAGCATCATCGCCCCCAATAATTCGGCGCTGCCAATGACACTGGCTCCAATGGCTGAATTGCAGTTCCAACTGATGCCCGGAGCTCCGGGCTTCGAAGCAAGCGAGGTTGTTGTGCGCCACGGCCACAACATAAAGGGCGAGCAGTATGTAAATGGCAACAAGCAGTGGAGCGAGGAGGTGATTGCGGCATCGGCCGATGTTATGACGCTGCCTGCCGAGTATGTAGATGGTGAGGTTGAGATTATCGCCGAGTTTGCAAACAGCGCCGACAGCGAGTGGCAGCTTGTGTTCAGCGATGAGTTCAACGCAGCCGATGGCACGCAGCCTGCAAGCCAATGGTGGTCACGTTGTATGCGACAGGGAGCCACTTGGAACCGTTGGTTGAGCGACCGCGAGGAGGTTGTGTACATTGAGGATGGCAAGTTGGTTACCCGCGCAATACCCAACCCCGACACGTCGGTAGATAACGTGCCTATGATTACAGGCGGTATATGGAGCCGTGGCAAGTTCGGCTTTACGTATGGCCGCATCGAGGGCCGCATAAAGACAAGTGGTTGGAAAGGTAACTTCCCTGCATTCTGGATGATGCCCGAGGACCAGTCGGGTGGTTGGCCCAACGATGGCGAGATTGATATCTGGGAGGTGATAGATGCGCAGGAAAGGGCCTATCATACCGTTCACTCAAACTGGACATACAATTTGGGAAATACCGGCAACCCGCAGTCGAGCTTCAACGAATATACTCCGCTTGACCGTTACCACGTGTTTACACTCGAGTGGGACGAAACATCGCTCGTTTGGTTCGTTGATGGCAAACAGGTGGCGCAGTACTATAAATCATCGTCGAGCGATGCTCTTAACAAGGGCCAGTGGCCTTTCGATGACCATTTCCACATTATACTGAACCAGAGTGTGGGCAACGGCTCGTGGGCTGCAAATGCCGATGTCACACATACCTACGAAACATTGTTCGACTGGGTACGTGTATATCAGAAGAAGGGTATGGAGAATACTCTCGGCACTGTGGGTATTGTAAATGTTGTGGATAGGAATCCTGTGAAGCTGTCGGCTGTTGACGGTGGTGTGATGGTTTCTACCGCTTCGCTCCAAGATGTTGTGGTGTATGATATAGTGGGCCGCACCGTGATCAAGGCGTTGGTGGATGGTTGCCACACATTCTACCTGCCTGCGGGTATCTATGTGATTGACGGTCAAAAGGCCGTGGTTAAGTGATGCTTTAATGCTTGTATAGATGAACCTCGGGCGGCCACAAGGCCGCCCGAGGTGTTTGTTTGGGGAGTGATATTTATAATTATTGAAAATTTAGGTATCTTTATTTATTGTATACTATGGTGTGTTGATACCTATAACGGTTAATTGTACTTTTGCAAGTAAAATACTAAAGTATGCAAAGCGATATTTCAAAACTTATAGCTTATAAAATAAAAAGACTGAGAGAAGAGCGAGGCTTATCGCAAGAGAAACTTGCAGCTGAGTCGGGGCTTCATAGAACATATATAGGTATGATTGAACGATGTGAAAAGAATGTTACGGTTGTTAGTTTAGAAAAGATTGCCAAAGCTTTGAATGTCGATATAATAGAATTGGTTCATGAGTGATTATATAAATATAGAATGTCTTTCATTGTGTAAACAATATCGGTTCCGTATAGAAGATGCTAATTTTGCAAAAGGATATATACCTAACAAAATACTGCTTGATAGGACTCGTAATATACATTCATATATAGTTTTTTGTAGGATTGAAAACGGATTGTTGTCAAGTGAATATTGGAATTCCGATGATTTTGCAGTGTCGATTAGAGCATTATTGTCCACTCAATATTCAAATTTAGACAGGCCTTTGTTTTTCTTATTCAGAGATGAAAATAATATCCTAAAGTCAATAGAAGGAACAGAGTTAAGACTGGCTTTGCTTAATAATCCCAGTCTTGATATAAACCGATATATTATTGACAATTCCATATCTTTTAATCAACTTGCCATTTGCTTAAGTAGCGAACTTTAATATAAAACTTATGCATAAATTCTACATAACAAACAATCTCGGCGGTGGCGGAACAAACGTTAGTCGCTTATACGATTATCTCGAGAAATTCGAGTTGGATAACATTGGAATTCTGCTAAACTACTATTATCTTACAGGTAGTGCAAAAACTTGTTTTGATCTTCCGTTGATTAAGCAAATTGATAAATTTGACGATGCTAATGATTTTGTTAATTTTTGTAGAGAGTATTTTAAGGCAAAAAGATATACATCTTCCAAATTTCAAAGTAGTAATTCAAAGATTTCTATCAATGGCTTTATTTTAGATAATGGTTGTGGTAATTTTTTAAGAGACCTCTTGGAAAAAGATAATTCTCACGATGATATTTATAAGAAAATAAAGTTTTTCCTGGATTTCGCAGAGCAACATAAGTTTGAATTATCTGTATCTCTTGATTTGGCAATGAAGTATACTTACAAAGCTTCAGAGAAATCCAATCCAAAATTTATGTATAAATGGCAAGAATTAGCCAATGATGATGATATAAATTTTGAGTTGTTGTCTAAAGCCTTGCAAGAAATTAAGTTAAACGGTTATAAGCATTCTGTATTAGCTCCATTGCACGGTTTCGATTATGAATCCTTCATCGCTTATTTAGAGCGTATTATTGATTTGGAAAACACCATAGGAACTGAGTTTAGTGGATTTGCGCTTGGTGGTATTGCGAATACCAGAGTTCTCGATAATGATTTTTGGGGAATTCCTCGTGGATTTACTAAAAACCTTAAGTCGGCCTATATATGCTATAATCTTGTTAAAAGGGTGAGAGAAAAGACGTCGCGCCATATTCACGTATTAGGTGCGGGTAATATATATATTTTACCTTTTCTTGTTTATGCAGGAGCTAATTCTTCAGATTGTCATTCGGCTTGGAGACGTTCGTCCGATGGAGGATTGCATAAGGCTAAAATTTTAGTACCTTTATTAGATGACAAATTTAATTTTATAAATAAGAAGAATTGTCTTGAATATGTAAGAATTAAAGATATAAGTGATGGTGACTATAGGTTTAATTGTGGATATTCAATTAAGGAAATTCAGGAACTTTTAACGTCGCCCAACAAAGAGGATTTTTATTTTGCAGAGATAATAATTTTTCTTGAGGCAATTCTTCAATATGATATTCTTATAAAATTTATAAAAGCAAATACAGATAACTACATAGAACTTTTGATAAATACACCAGACAAAAATTTAAATACTAATTATCTTGCGATAAAAAAAGCATTAAAAATATGATGGAACAAGATATATTTTTATATCAAGATTTGGTAGCATTCTGTAATACTCATACAGACGATATTGAAACTAAATTTCGTCGTTCGCTTGAATTTAACGAGTTTCATATAGAATGCTATAAAAAAATGTTTTATGCAAATAGATATTCAAAAACACCCCCTGCTGTAAAGGAACTTAAAGAGCAAATACCTGAGTTAAAGAGTGCATATTCAGAGTATAGCAAATATTATTTGAGTCCGCGGAATAAGTATAGAAAGGGGCTTGATATACAATTAGGTCAATGGTACGAGAAAGCCCTTACAATGTATTTGGCAACAAAAGGGCTTGTTGTAAAAAAGAAGGCTTACCCTTTCCCCGATTTGGAAGTGTGTTCACAGAGAGGGGAGGTCTTAGCCTATTTCGAACTAAAATACATAGAAGCTCCTTTTTTATCTGCAAATAAACTGATAAAAAACACTTTTCCTTACGAATCTACCCGTTACGATTATGAAGCATCGTTGACATTGGATACCGGAAGTAAAATGCTTGGTCAGAGAGAGTGTATGGATAGACTGGAGCAACAAGGAATACCCGTTCATTTTGTTTGGTGGTTCGATTCTTTTCATATCAAAGGAATTTTTGCAATGTCCTCTCACAATGTATATGAGTTTTATGATAATGTGGGTGATTTACACAAGCGCAAACAGCGAGAAGGTGATATGGAATCGCACCAAGAAACAGGAAAGGTGTATCCACCTCTTTTAGAAATGATAACATTTTCAGAATATTTGAGCATTATAGAGAATGTGAAAAAATAATTCAATAATTACTTATATATTCTAAATCCTAAATAAAAAAGACTATCTTTGCATACTGTAGTATGCCAATGTTGTATGAATAAAATATTCAATCATAGTAGCGAAAGCATGAAAGAGATACCGGATAAGTCGGTGTCTCTTATGGTTACATCTCCTCCATATAATATAGATATTCAGTACGGTCATAATTGGGAGGGTGGTAGGCAAATCCGCTCCAAAGGGGTAAAATATACCGATAATTTAGAAGAATCGGTTTACAGAACAATGCTTGCAAATGTTATTGAAGAAATAAAGCGAGTATTAAAGGATGATGGTCAAGTGTGGTTTAACATAAAAAATAGGTATGACAAAGGAGTAATAACCCCGCCTTTTTGGATATTGGACTATTTTTCAGATATGTATTTAAAAAATATAATTATTTGGAATTTCGATTGGGGCGGTTCAACAAACAAACGTTTTTGTTCAAGGTATGAATATGTGTTCTTTTTTACAAAACAAAAAGACAATTACACGTTTAACCTTGATGATGTTAAAATACCTGCATTAAATTATCGCCCCGATAGATACAAGAGCCAATTAAAAAATCCTACAGATGTGTGGCGAATTTCAATGGTAAGTGGGAATTCTCTTGAACGAACTGAGCATCCTGCCCAGTATCCCGAAGAATTGGTTGAGAGAATCATCAAGGTTGGTTCTAACCCGGGCGATTTAATACTTGACCCTTTTATGGGAAGTGGAACAACTGCTGTAGTTGCCAAAAGATTGGGAAGAGAATTTGTGGGGTATGAATTGGAAAAGGATTATATAAAAATTGCGATAGAAAGACTGAAAAATGAAGAAACAAATCTATTTTAAGGAAAATAAAAAAAATGTGTTTTCTGTAAAGAACTCTTTCTTTACTATCGCCGATTGTGTTGAAACTATGGCAAATATGCCAGACGGTATAGTAAATACTATAGTAACATCACCACCGTATAACCTTGATAAATCTTATGGAATATATGACGACAACCGCGAGTTCTGCGAGTGGGAAAGTTTGATAGATAATGTTGCAAAAGAAGCATATAGGATTCTTGCACCTAATGGCAGTTTTCTTTTAAATGTATCTCCTATTCCAAAAGGAAAAACAAAAGAAATTGTTCCGTTGGATGCGATAGCATATTTCATCTTCAAGAAATATGGTTATTTCCTTCGTAATAGCATTATATGGCATTTTAATAATATGCAAAATTGCACAAATCGTTTAAGTGGAAGATGGGAGTCGATACTATGGTTTGTTAAAGATATAAACAGTTACAAATTCAACTTAGACGATATAAGAATACCGTATATTACAAAAAATGATAAGCGTTTGGTAGGAGGCTCTGGTAGAAATCCAACGGATACCTGGAATTATGATGTCCCGGAAAGTGACTTTTGGTATTTCGACCGTGTTAATAATATGACAAAAAATAAGCTGGGTATTTCGGAACATCCCTGTGTCTTTCCTACGCCAATGATAGAAAGAATTATTAAAATGACAACAAACGAAGGCGATGTTGTATTAGACCCGTTTTTGGGTAGCGGTACGACGCTTATTGCTGCTGAGAATTTGCGTAGAATTGGTTTGGGTGTTGAGCTGGATGAAAGGTATAAGGAAATGATTATTAAACGAGTTACTAACGAAACTGTGTAAAATAGGGCAGCCCTCGTAGCATTACCCTTTGCTCGCTTATTATTGCCGGCTTGCACTATCTTTACCTTCGGTGAAGATAGGCTGCGCCTCGGGAATACCTGCAATTTTGTTTTTTTGAGAAAAAAAGCCTGCTTATTCCTGTAGAATAAGCATCACTCGCTTTGCTCGCTTATTAAAATATTGTCCTTTAATTTGTTGGCGAGCGAGCTCTCCTCCAAATTATCGCACAATATTTTTTTGCTTTTTCATTTTGCTTATTTTGCTTATTCTGCTTTAATTTTTCTTTCTCAAAAAAACTAAATTTATTTTGTATTCCTCTCGGCTTGCACTATCTTTGTATGTCCAAAGCCACGGGTAAGCGAGGGCAAAAAAAGCTCGCTTGTATTGCCGAGCGCAAGTGGCTTCGTGTAAACAAAGCCGTAACTTTGCGAGGGCAAAAAAAGCTCGCTTGTATTAAAAGCTCGCTTGTATTGCTGAGCGCAAGTGGCTTCGTGTAAACAAAGCCGTAACTTTGCGAGGGCAAAAGAAACTTGTTTATTTTGCCGAGCGTGAGTGGTTTCGTGTAAACAGAGCCAGGGGTTTGGACAAGACCTTTTTTGATATTCTAAATACAAAATATTATATGGCTGAAACTAAATTCATCTTCGTTACCGGTGGTGTTGCGTCATCTCTTGGTAAGGGTATTATCTCTGCTTCTCTTGGCAAATTGTTACAGGCAAGAGGCTACAAAGTTACAATACAAAAATTCGATCCGTATATAAATGTTTCTCCGGGTACTCTCAACCCCCAGGAGCACGGCGAGTGCTACATCACTATTGATGGTCACGAGGCCGACCTTGATCTTGGTCACTACGAACGTTTTACCGATATTAAAACTACACGTTGGAATACTTTCACAACAGGTCGCATATATAGCGAGGTTATTGAGAAGGAGCGTCGCGGCGACTATCTTGGAAAGACCGTACAGGTGATTCCCCACATCACCGATGAGATTAAGCGCAAGATGAAGCGTGGCAGCACCAAAGAGAAATTCGATTTTGTGATTACCGAGATTGGCGGTACCGTGGGCGACATTGAGGGCCTTCCTTTCCTGGAGGCTATGCGCCAGCTTAAATGGGAGCTTGGTAGCAGGGCGGTGTGCGTGCACCTTACTTATGTGCCTTATCTTGCTGCTGCAGGCGAACTAAAGACAAAGCCCACACAGCACTCTGTGAAGCAGTTGCAGAGCCTTGGTATTCAGCCCGATTGTCTTGTGTTGCGTGCCGAGCATAAGTTGAGCAGCAGTTTGTGCAAGAAGGTTGCCAGCTTCTGTAACGTGCGCCCCGAGTGTGTTGTGCAGAGCCTCGACGTACCTTCAATCTATGAGGTACCCATCAAAATGCAGGAGCAGGGCCTTGATTCCGCTATTCTCACTCTCACCGGTGAGGAGGTAGGCGAAACTCCCGCGCTTGCTCCCTGGCGCTCGTTCGTGGAGCGTCGCAAGAATGCGAAGAGGGTTATAAACATAGGTCTTGTGGGTAAGTACGATTTGCAGGATGCCTATAAGAGTATTCACGAGAGCCTCTCGCAGTGTGGTGCTTACAACGATTGCAAGATTAAGCCTCACTTCATAAGCAGTGAAAAAATTACCGACGAGAATGCCGCCGAGGTGCTCAAAGGTATGGACGGTTATATCATATGCCCGGGTGTGGGCCCACGTGGTTTCGAGGGCAAGGTGGCAGCGGCAAAGTATCTGCGCGAGAATAATTTTATTACTCTTGGTATAGGTCTTGGTATGCAGGTGATGGCAGTTGAGTGTGCCCGCACATTGCTTGGTTATGCCGATGCAAGCAGCTATGAGATGGACGACAAGACATCTCACAAGATAGTGGATATAATGGAGGACTTGAAGAGCATTGGCAATCCCTTTGGCACTATGCGTCGTGGTGGTTACGATACCATTATTACTAAGGGCTCAAAGGCTCACGCAGCATACGGCAGTGAGAGAATTACAGAGCGCCACTATCACCGTTACGAGCTCAACGTGGAGTATCGCGAGGAGCTTGAGAATGCAGGCTTGCTTTGCTCGGGTGTTCACCCCGAATCGGGCCTTGTGGATATTGTGGAGTTCCCCGCTTGCGATTGGTATATGGGTGTTATTTATGAGCCTCAATACCAGAGCACCGTGCTTCATCCCTCTCCGCTCATTATGGAGTTTATGAAGAATGTGATTGCTCGCAAAAAGGATTGATTAGTGTAACTTAGATACAAAAAAAGATAGGCATAGCCACGTGGCTATGCCTATCTTTTTTTTGTATGTGCCGTTCATCAGCAGCTCATTGCGCCGCAGCAGTTAATTACCTGCCCGCTGACGTATGCCGACAAGTCGCTGGCAAGGAAGAGTGCCACACCTGCAACATCCTCGGGTGCACCGGCACGGCGCAAGGGAATGCTTTTGGCCCAAGCATCGCGCACATCCTCGGGGAGGGCTGTAGTCATATCGGTGAGAATGAAGCCGGGGGCTATGCAGTTGGCTCTTATGCCGCGGGGGCCCATCTCCTTGGCCACCGACTTGGCAAGGCCTATTACACCGGCCTTTGATGCCGAATAGTTGCACTGGCCTGCGTTGCCGTGCTCGCCCACGATAGATGTCATATTTATGATGCTGCCGCTGCGTTGCTTGGCCATTGCGGGAACCACGGCATGGGTGAAGTTGAATGCCGATTTAAGGTTCACGTTTATAACGCTGTCCCACTGCTCCTCGGTCATACGCATAAGCATACCGTCTTTTGTTATTCCGGCATTGTTCACAAGAATGTCAATTCTGCCAAAGTCGGCAAGAATCTGTTTCACGGTCTCTTCGGTGGCTGTGTAGTCCGATGCATCCGATGCATATCCTTTGCAGGTTACTCCCATTGCTGTTATCTGTTCAATGAGCTCCTGTGCATTGTTGTTTATCTGGCGGTAGGTGAAGGCTACGTTTGCGCCTGCCTCGGCAAATTTCACTGCTATTGCACGGCCTATTCCGCGTGTGGCTCCTGTTACAAGGGCTGTTTTTCCTTCCAATAGTTTCATAAGTATATTCTATTTAGGTTATTGCTTTCTTTGTGCGAAGATAACTCTTTTGCCAATATTTTTCCCGTTTTAAGGCGAAAATATATGCTCCTTTATGCTGTTTGTGGATTGCGGCAGAGAAATTTTAATAAATATTAACAAATGCGTAAATGGTTGATAGATAGTACTTTGAGCTATATGTGCAATGTGCTGTGGCTGCTCTGCGTGGTGTTACAACCTGTGCTTTTTTTATCTAAATTTGTGTGTAAAGTGCTTGATTACAGGTGTGATAGCACGTGTTATTTAATAATAATTTTACTGTTTATGAACAAAATTTATTTGGAGCCTATTGCAAAGGCTCAGTCGTTGGTGGCCGGTGTAAAGGCACAGGCCGAAGTATTGCAAAAGAAGGGTATTGTGGTGGATGTGGAACGCTTGCAGGCGCTCTGCTCGTCGTTGGAGCAGGCCGGCGCGGCGCAGGATGCTGCCGAGGAGGCACTGAAGGAGGCGCGTGCTGTAGCACATAACTGCTTGGAGGAATTGAAGGCTTGCTACAGCGATTCCAAGAGCCCTATAAAGCAGTGCTTCCCACCCGAAACGTGGCTCTCGTTCGGGGTGCAGGATAAGAAGTAATGAAAGCTAAACAGCGTGTTGCTCGCCGAGCAACACGCTGTTTAGCTTTATGATATGAACCTATGTTTAATTCATCTTGTACAAAACGGGGTAGGTGCCGCGCTCGTCGGGGTAAGCACCATAGCTGTTGTATTGGCTGTCGTACTGCAAGGTCTTTCCGCTATATTTATTTTTTATTATAGCGTTACCCTGGGCATTGAAAGTAATGGTCCAGGTTGCCTCATCGGCCGACGGCATAGTTGGGCTTACATTGAAACTGTTATAACTACCTGTCATATATACATAGCGGCCATAAGCATCTTTTATGGTATATCCACCGGTAGTAGCCTCAAGTGTAAATACGTTGCTGTCGCCTGTTGTAATGGTGCCGTTGCTTGGTGTAACCGATGTTACCTGCATATATCCGTAATTTTTGGTTTCATCCAATGGCAAAAGAAGGTTGTTGTCTGCGGCTATAATGTATTTGCCGGGCTCAACTGTTGTTGTTGCGGTGTATGTGAACGTAGTGCCCTCTGTGCCTTCGTTGCCCTCATTATCATCTTCGGTTCCTTCATTGTCGTCGGAACCGCCTACAATGCCACCATCGTTGGTGGTCAGTGTTACATCATCGACAAGGATGGGCGCGCCATTACCAACCTTTGAATTCATTATCAAAATAGTAACCTCGGTAGCTGAATCCAATGTGAACTCACCCTTAACCTCGGTCCACTCCTCTGCGGCAGGGGTGGGCTCGGTTATGTATTTATAGTCGCTGTTCGCAATTTTGCCATTGGTGATGATACCATAGCCTATGCGATGCTGGCCGGCTCCGTTGTCACCATTCTTTATATAGGCGCTTATGGTATATGTTCCCTTGGCGAGTTTGTAGCTTTGCGATGCCAAGCGCTTGTTTGCAGTTGCACCTTGCACAAGAACAGCGTAGCTGCCGGTGTGGGCATCGCTGCTTTGAGATATTATTGCGTTATGACCTATTGAAGAACCGGCCCAGTTCAATGGAGTTGTGCCGTTCCAGTCTTCGAAACTGTCATTTGCCAACAGACTCTCGCCGGTGGGTGTATCGGGAGTATCGGGAGTATCAGGTGTATCGGGCGTGTCAGGTGTTTCCGGTGTCTCGGGTGTGTCTGCTGCGCCTTTGGCTACAACCACATTCTTAACCTCCCAAGTACCGGCCTTTGTTGCCGACGATGTGTATTTGAATGCTATTCTCACATTCTCCTTGCCCATAAATTCCGCAGGGATGGCTATTTTGCCTGTGTTGTAGAAAGTCCAGTCGGCGGTGTTTTCTTTGACATTGTAATCGATGGCTGTCCAAGTGGCTGTAGCAACGTCGTCGGTGTAGTCGTTGCTTATGAGTAGCTGGCTGTAATCCTTAACCTTGCCACTTTCGGTATAGCGAACAACGTAATCGAAAATGATGTATGCCTCTGTTTCTTTTGAGAAATCTATTGCGGGCGAAACAAGCCAGCTCTCTGCTGCGTTGTTTTCTTTGCTTGCACTGTCGTATGCAGTAACTTTGGCACAGCTGTAATCGATTACCCAGGGGTAGTTACCTACAGTTTGTGCAGTTGTGAATGTGCCGAAACTACTTGCAAATGTTTCGTTAATATATGCATCTGTTACGGGTGTATCTTCACTATCCTCTTCGCCTTCAAACAATGCCTTTGTAACGCTCTTGAGGCCGGGAACGCCAAAGTATGCTTCTATAATACCGGTGAGTGTAACCTGTTTTTTATAGTTATCAGGATTGTCTTGCAAATTTACTTTATTACGTACATTTCCGCTGGGTAATTGCACCGGAATACATTTTGTTACGTCTGTTTCATCGGGGCTGTCGGCAAGTAAAATGTCGGTTTGTTCTTTAGTATCGGGTGTGTTGGGTATTTCGTTGTTAAATCTTGCACCCGATTCGTAGTTTTGTCCTTCAACCCAGCCTACGATATATCCTTTTACAATAGCAGGTTTACCCTCTGTAAAATTGTCAATAGCCTCTGCAACGCTCATCTCGACGGTTTCCTCGGGCTCGGCGGTAGTAGCGTTGTGCGAGTAGATGTAAGCTTCGTTCTGCACTGTTTCGGGAGTGTTGCCTTTGTAGTTTACCACCTTGCCATAGATGATTACCTCGTCACCTACGTTCAGAACATCATTGTCGGTGAATTTTTTGTCTTCGAGGTTGTGGCAACGAAATACATAGAACTGCTCGCTTGTGGTTTTGCCGTCGGCCGAGATGTAGAATGTTGCATTGCCATATTGGCTGTTTGGTGCTTCTTTGATATTGCAAATTATACCCTTTACATAAATTGCTTTATCCGAATTCTCGTCGGCTCCCAAGGTGCTTATGTAGGCGTTTGCACCTGCCGCGTTGTAGGGGCTTTCTAATGTGCCTTCACCTTCCGGTGTACTTACATTACTTCCACCACCGGCGCCGTTTATTGTCGGAATTTCATAGGGCTCGGGCACATCTTCGCAGGCATTGAAACAGAATATTGCCAATGCTGCAATGAATAGATACTTTAATGTTTTCATTGTTATCTGTGTTTTTATATTATTACTCTATATATAAATAATGTATTGCTTTACTCGGCGGGGGTTATGTCCTTGTCCGATGTGAGCATAAACTGCCATACATCCTTTGAATTTGTCTTGTAGCGTGTGAGCACGCCTGTGATGTTGAGCTTGCCTGTGGGCATTACCATCTTGGCAAAATCGGCATAGTTGCTCAGACGGAAGATTATCTGCTGCTTGCCTATCTTCACGTAGCGCTCCTGTATCTCATCACCCGGAACATATACCTCTTTGCCATCGGCGCCCTGGAACTCCACGCCATTCATTATCACATAGCGGGGGCAGAGGTCTTTGTTGGCCGAATTGGAAAGGAATTCTTCGGTGAGTTCAACGGGTACAAGTTCGCTGTAATTTTCATTGGGCTCGCCTATCAACTTGATGTGCTCTTCCAATACCTGCTTGCTCATACGGCCTATCTGAATACCGTATTTTTCGGTGTTGTAGGGAACACCTATCTGTGGCAGGTAGCAGTATCCACCCATCGAGAGGCCTTTGCAGCTGAGTGTCACCATCTGGCCTATGGGCAGTGTGGCATAGAGGCCTGATGTGTTTATACCTAATATTATGGCATCCTCGCCGTCGCTTATTACAATCTGCTTATACACATTGCCTGTTATGTCGTTGGATACAACCACACCGCTTATTATAATATCTTCGGTAATTTCGGTGGGTGTAGCTGCCAGAAGCTGTGCTCTGTATTTCTCCTTGAACTCGGAAATTGTCATATTGGGCACTCCTATGGCGTTGTTGCCGAAAGGAGGGGTGTCGAAATGTGGCGTGTCAAAATCGTTCATACATGCTGTGAAGGCAAACATTGCCATCACCAGGAAAAATATATTCTTTATTGTCTTCATATCTGTTGTCCTCCTTATTTTAGAAACGTAAACCAATGTTCAAATATGCATTAAATGCGTTTGCATAGTACAAGAAGGGGTTCTTTGAGAATACGTATGTCTTCTTCTCGTTGTCTTCGTTGACGTCGCCACGGTTCTGCTCATATCCGCCTGTAATCATATCCTCGTTGTTGAGTATGTTGTTGAGGCTCAGGTTTATGTTGAGCTGCTTGCCGCCTTTGAGTCTTATGCTCTTGCCTATTGATGCATCGAGCAGGAAACCGCCGTCGCCGTGGAACTGCGAAGGTGCCTTAAGGCTCGATACGGCATTGCCGTTCTCGTCATATCCGCCTTCGTCCTTCACCATACTTGCCTTGCGTGCAAAGAGTGAGGGGCTTACGTAGATGCGGTCGTAGTAGTTGAGGTTTGCACTCAGGTACCAGCCGTTTACGTTGTAATCGACGCCGAAACTGAGGGCGGTGAGGGGAGTACCTCCCATTCTTGCACCATCCATATAAATAGTCTCTTTGTTGTTCTTAAGCTCCTGCTCGTCCTCTGTCATAAACGAACCAAGAGGGTTGTTGGTGTATTGGGCCTCGGTAATCGCTGCAAGAACGTTGAACGAGAGTGCCGATGTTACCTTATATACAAGTGCTGCCTCAATGCCGTAGTGCTCTTTATTTACACCGGTCATTGTGAAATATGTGAACTTGCCCTCGTAGTCGTTATAGAACGCGCTCTGCTGCACGGCGTCGCTTATCTTGGTGTAGAAAGCGCTTACCTTTGCACCGAATGCACCATACTTAAATGCGTATGATACCTCGCCGTTGAGTATGCCCTCGGTTTCGAGGCCCTCAACAAAGTCCTCGCGTATACGGGGTGCTACAAACGAGTTGTAGGCGAGTGGGGCGCGTTGCGAGTATCCGCCACCAATCATCACCTTGTTGTTACCGTTGATGTCCCAAACAAGCGATGCCTTTGCGCCGCCGCCCAGGAATTTGGCTGTGCCACCCTTGCCTTTTGATATGTCGTGCATCTTGCCGTCGGCATCGAAGTATGTGGCGCGGCCGTTACGCATATGGCCCTCGCGCTGCATAGTTGTTCCGTCTATGTTTGCACCGGCATAGAAGTGTATCTTGTTCTTGTTATACTGGTACTGTGTGAAGAGGTTCACCTTGTTCACATAGATGTCGTAGTTGTAGCCGAACTTGTCGCCCTCGCGTATTTGACGGTTGGGGTTGTCGAGGTCGTTCTGTATCACATAACTGTCCGAGCCGTGGTCGCCTACCGAGAATTTGTCGATGTCGATGTAGGTGTCGGCACCCAAAAGGTCGCTCATCTCTTTGTAGTGCATTCCTTTTGTGGTGTTTATGTTTACACCGATGTTTGCTCTGCTGTATTTGTTGAACTCGTGGTCGAGCACCGAACCTATGCTGAGCATAATTTGGTCGTTGTGGCGCTCCTCAACATAGTAGAGGCACTCGCCACCCACCTTGTTGGCCTGCTGGTTGGCATATATCATATAGTCCCAGTTGAGCTGACGGTTGCTCTTGCTCTCTTTCCAGTAGTTATAGAGCTCCCACCACGATGCTATGTTGTCCTCGCGCTCGGCTGCGTTGGCGGGATCGTCGTAGTATGAGAGGTCCCATACGTTGTAGGCCGAACTGGGGAGGTTTTTGTAGTAGTTGGGACGCGGATCGGCAGCGTTTCCGTTCCAGCCGAGTGCAGTTGTTCCGTAACTGCCATATTTGAAGGCTGCCGATGTGGTGAGCTTTGTCTCGCGGTTAATTTGGAAATCCCAAGTGAAAAGGGCTGTGGGCTCGAACGATGTTACCACACGGGCATTACGCTTTTCGCCGTTCTGGTATCCCCAGTTGGGGTTGTAGTAGTGGCTGTTGGCAAGCCAGTATGCCTCCTCGGTGGCGGCACCCTGCTGTCCGCGCTCTGTGGGTGAGCCCCAGGTGGCAATTGAGATGCTGTGCTTGTCGTTAATCTTCTTGTATGCGCTCAGGTAGTAGCCAAGCGAGTTGTAGAATGTACCTTCGATGACACCCTCGTTGGCCCAGCGGTACGATGCCGATGCCGTGAACGCCCATCCGTTGCTCATAAGGCCGGTGGAGTAGGTGTACATAAGGCGTGCAAGGTAGTTGCGGTTGCAGGCTACGAACGACATCTTGTGGCCGGCTGCATATTGGCTGGCACGCATATTTATGTTGCTTGCTCCGCCCACGGTGCTGTAGCCGAAGCCGCTATTCTCGAGGTAGGTGCTGCTCTCCTGGTTGCGTGTGGCATCGTTGAGACCGCCAATCATACCATAACTGAATGTGCCGCGCTCTGCATCGTTGAGCAGGGCTCCGTTGGCATATACATTATTGTATTGCGAGTCGTAGCCACGCTGCTTGAATCGCATAGAACTCCAGCGGTAACCCACCTCCGAGAGGAAATAGTCGTCGCTCGATGTTGTCATTGCCGATGCTCCCTGAATAACATCCTCGTCCTCGTCGAGCATACTCTCGGTGAATGTGAACTGGTCCTTGTCTATGCTGCCTGTGAAAGAGGGCACAACCATTGTGGTGGCATCTGCCGTGGCTGTGGTGTCCATTACAAAATGCACGGGCATCTTTGTGGGCACGCTCTGCTTTTTCTCCTCGCTCTTTACTGGGGCGGTGGGGGTGGTCTGCGTTGCTGCAACAATCTCCTCCTTTTCACCCTCGGGCACAACAACCGTTACCACAACAACATCTTTCATACCATTGAACTCGCCCACATTGTTTGTGGTGGCAAATGTGTTTTCGGTCACACCGGTGCGGATGATAAGCTCCGACTTTACGCGGTTGCAACGAATCATCGACAACTTTTTGGTGTCGCTGTAACCATCCACGTAAATAGAACCGGCACCGTTTGAATTATCTCTGAGCACATCGCACAAAAATTTCAAACTGGTGTCATTGCCGTTCCAGGGGACATAGAACATATCATCCCCGTTTACAAATCGAAAAACGACTTGTATGGGATCTTTTCCGTCTGTGAATGCAAGAGCATTACTGCTCCACGCAAAGCAGACAAAAAAGAGCACTGCAAATTTTAAAAATCTTTTCATCTGTTATAAATTATTAAAATTAAATCTTTTGTCGTTGTTGTAAGGCACTTTTTACCTATTGTTCGTCACCGATATTCTAAAATTCCTACAAAGGTTGTAAAAAATATATAATATAAAAAGTAAATTTTATGCTTTTTTGACTTGAAAAAAGTTAAAATTTCATTGTGTGAAAAATATTTCTTTTTTCTCTCGCAAATAAGATAAAAAGTAGTACTTTTACGCATTGAACCCGTTTTGTGGGTGTTTTGGAATAAGAATTTAATAATATGAGAAGATTTTATCATTCAGTTGCGGCTCTGCTGCTTGCTGTGGTGCTGTGCGGGCAGGTTGCTGCACAGCAAAAGCGTTTCGAAATGTATGCGGTGGGCTTTTATAACCTCGAAAACCTGTTCGATACCATACACGACGAAGGCAAAAACGATTACGAGTATCTGCCCGACGGAAAGAACAAGTGGGGTACTATGAAGTATGTGAACAAGGTAAAGAATATGTCGGAGGCGCTTGCCGATATGGCTTCGGATATGCTGCCCGTGGGTATGGCTGCCGTCGGTGTTTCGGAAATAGAGAACAGCCGTGTGCTGCAGGCGCTTGTAGAGAGCGATGCCTTGGCTGCACGTGGATGGAAATTCATACACGTGGAGGGCCCCGATGCACGTGGTGTCGATTGCGCTCTGCTTTACAACCCCGCCCTGTTCCAGCCCTATGCATATAAACTTGCTCCCTATCTGATGGAAGATGGCAGCGACGAGTATAAAACACGCGGTTTCCTTGTTGTGAGCGGTATGATGAGCGGCGAGCGCGTACATATGATTGTGAATCACTGGCCTTCGCGCTATGCCACATCACCTGCCCGTGAACGTGCAGGAGTGCAGGTGCGTGAGTTGAAGGATTCTCTTATGGCCGAGCACTCCGATTCAAAAGTTATCATTATGGGTGATATGAACGACGATCCCGATGACAAGAGTATGAAAAAATGCCTTGGCGCTCTGCGCTACCGCGAGGATTTGAAGAGTCCTGCCGACCTCTATAATCCCTGGTGGAAGGTGTTGCGCGAGGATGGTGTGGGTACACTCAAATATAAAGGCGACTGGAACCTTTTCGACCAGGTGGTGTTTACCGCCAACCTTGTGGGCAAGGACAGGAGCACGCTTAAATTCTACAAACCCGAGATTTTCTCTCGCAGCTATATGATGCAGACCGAGGGTAAGTACAAGGGCTCGCCCAAGCGCACCCACGCAAGCGGCATTTGGCTCAATGGCTACAGCGACCACTTGCCTGTGATTATCTATCTGGTAAAAGAGGCAAAGTAGTTTGGAATATATGTAAAAACAGCGCAAGGGCAACAAATGTGTTGCCCTTGCGCTGTTTTTACATATTGAGACGGCTTTCAATCATCTCCCAATCTACGATGTTCCACAGCTGTTTTACGTGGTCGGCGCGGCGGTTCTGGTAGTCGAGGTAGTAGGCGTGCTCCCATACATCTATGCCCAACAGGGGTGTCATATGGTAGCGTATAGGGTTGTCGCCGCCCCGGCAGTTTATGATGTTCAGCTTGCCCGTTTCGTCTTGTGCAAGCCACACCCAGCCCGAACCGAACAGCGCGGCTGCAGCCTCTTCCATCTTCTTTTTAAGCGTGTCGAAATTGCCGAAATCGAATCTTATGGAGCTTTCCAAAGCCCCTGTGGGGCGGTTGTTTGCAGGCGCTGTGGGGGTGAACTGCTCGAAATAGAGCGAATGGTTGAGCACTTGGCCGGCATTGTTGAAGAGGGGGCCGTCGGGTGCGCTTCCTACAATCTCGCGCAGTGTCATCCCTTCGAAATCGCTGTCGGCCACAAGTTCGTTCAGTTTATTTACATAGGCCTGCAGGTGCTTGCCATAGTGATATTCTATGGTCGACTGGCTTATGTAAGGCGCAAGCGCTGTGGTGGGGTAGAGAAGCACAGGCATCTGAAAGCCTGTGATGTTGCTTTTAACTATTGTACTCATATAGGGGTTAAATAAATGTTCAATTTTATAAACGTATCTTCGGCTGTTATGTTCGCGTTTCTGCTATTTTTTGCATATCTTCGCACAATATTGTAATAAAGGTAATGGGAATAAATTTTGAAGAGGAACTCAACGCGGCGCAGCTTGCCGCAGTGCGCTACTGCGACGGGCCTTCGCTGGTTATAGCCGGTGCGGGTTCGGGCAAGACAAGGGTGCTTACCTATAAAATAGCCTATCTGTTAGAGATGGGCTACGAACCGTGGTCTATCCTGGCGCTTACCTTTACAAACAAGGCTGCCAAGGAGATGAAAGAACGTATAGCGGCAGGCGTGGGCAAGATTGACGCCTCGGCCATCTGGATGGGTACGTTCCACTCGGTATTCTCCAAAATATTGCGCAAAGAGGCTCATCTGCTTGGCTACGATTCCAATTTTACCATCTACGACCAGGCCGATTCGCGCAGTCTTATAAAGAGCATTATCAAGGAGATGCAGCTCGACGACAAGGTGTATAAACCGGCTGTGGTGGGCGAGCGCATCTCGTCGGCCAAGAGCAACCTTGTTCTGCCGGCCGAATATGCCTCCGATGCAGGCCTGCTGGGTGATGACCAGCGTGCGCGCATTCCCAATACCCGTTATATATACAGCAGCTATTGCGAGCGCTGCAAACAGGCCAATGCTATGGATTTCGACGACCTGTTGCTCAATACGTACAGGCTGTTCGAGGAGTTCCCCGAGGTGCGCGAAAAGTATGTGCGCAAGTTCCGTTATTTGCTTGTGGATGAGTATCAGGATACCAACTTCCTGCAGGCGGCAATTGTGTGGCAACTCACCAAGGAGCGCCAGGCTGTGTGCGTGGTGGGCGACGATGCGCAGAGCATCTACTCCTTCCGCGGTGCCAATATTGGCAATATCCTTGGTTTTACCGAGCGCTATAAAGGGGCTAAGATATTCAAGTTGGAGCAGAATTACCGCTCCACACAAATGATAGTGAATGCGGCCAACAGCCTTATAAGAAAAAATGCGCACCAGATAGAGAAAACCGTATATTCGCAACGTGCCGTGGGAACGCCGCTTGCCATCTGCTCGGCATATTCCGATTTTGAGGAGGGCGAGATTGTCGCCAATAAGGTTACCGAACTGCGCCGCCGCAAGGGGCTTGACTTCTGCGATATTGCCGTGCTCTACCGCACCAACGCGCAGTCGCGTATTTTTGAGGAGGCCTTCCGCAAACGCTCCTTCCCTTACCGCATATATGGCGGTCTTTCGTTCTACCAACGCAAGGAGATAAAGGATGTGATAGCTTATTTCCGTCTTATATGCAACCACCACGACGAGGAGGCTATGAAGCGTATAATAAACTACCCTGCACGAGGAATAGGTGATACCACATTGCAGAAGGTGAAACAGGCTGCAATAGATAAAGGGGTGAGTATGTGGGATGTGTTACAGAACCCTGCGGCATACGACTTGCAGGTGAATAAAGGAACGCTTGCCAAGTTGATGGGCTTTGTGGGGCTCATAGAGAGTTTTGCCGCTGTGGCTGCCGAGAAAAACGCCTCGGAGGTGGCATCGGTGGTTGTGAGTGAGAGCGGCGTGTGGGGCGACATATTCCGCGACAACAGTGTGGAGGGCAAGGCAAGGCAGGAGAACTTGCAGGAGCTTGTCGATGGTATAAAGGAGTTTGTGGATATGCGCCTTGAAGAGGGTAACGAGTATAACCGCCTGCCCGATTTCCTTGCCGAGGTGTCGCTTATGTCCGACCAGGATGCCGGTGACGAGGCGGGTGACAACCACATAACGCTTATGACAATACACTCTGCCAAGGGGCTCGAGTTCAAGGCTGTGTTTGTGGTGGGGCTCGAAGAGGAACTTTTCCCCAACCAGTGTGCGCAGGTGTCGCCACGCGAGATGGAAGAGGAGCGCAGGTTGTTCTATGTGGCAATTACCCGCGCGCAGGATTACTGTATTCTCACACACTCCAAAACGCGTTACCATTATGGTACGACGGAGTATCACGAACCCAGCCGTTTCATAGACGAAATAGATGAGGGGTGCTTGTCGCGCAGTGGCAATATTGCAACCACGCAAGCGCAGCAGCGTAACGGTATGTTTGCTGCTGCAAACAGGCGCGGCAATATGTTCGCGGAGCAGCAGCGTGCGGCAGCAGACGGCGGTTCGCTGTTTGGTGGCAGCCGTTTTCCGACACCGCAGCAACCTGCAACACGTGTAGTGGATGCTTCGTCTATGGGGCACCCACGCTTGCAGCGCCTCTCCGATGTGGAGCGCGACTATTCCGCGCCCAAGAGTAACCACACACCCGTTTCGCCGGGTGCCATTGTGCAGCACGACCGCTTTGGCGTGGGTATGGTGCAGTCGGTAGAGGGCGTGGGCGAGAATGCCAAGGCTGTGATAAATTTCAAAAATGCGGGAACAAAAACCCTGCTGCTTAAATTTGCTAAATTAAAAACAATAGGATAATGGATAAGGATATTATAAATAAGGTGCCGTCGCCCTGTTATGTGATGGAAGAGGCATTGCTGCGTCGTAACCTGTCGCTCATAAGTCGTGTGGCTGCCGAGGCCGGTGTTGAGATAATTTTGGCCTTTAAGGCATTTGCCCTGTGGAAAACGTTCCCTGTCTTTCGCGAATACATCGGCTCTGTTACTGCAAGCTCCATCTACGAGGCACGCCTCGGCTACGAGGAGTTCGGCAGCAGGGTGCACGCCTTTTCGCCTGCATATACACCGGAGGAGTTCCCCGAGATGATGCGTTGCAGCAGCCATATATCGTTTAACTCCCTGTCGCAGTACGAGCGTTTCTATCCTATGACAAAGAGTGCGGGGCACGCGATTTCGTGTGGTGTGAGAATAAATCCCGAATATTCTGAGATTGAAACGGAACTGTACAACCCCTGTGCACCCGGCAGCCGTTTCGGCGTTACTGCCGACCTGTTGCCTGCCGACCTGCCCGCGGGTATCGAGGGGTTCCATTGTCATTGCCACTGCGAGTCCGATTCTTATGCTCTTGAACACACTTTGCAACACATTGAGGAGAAATTCGGTGCGTGGTTGCCTAAAATAAAGTGGCTTAATCTTGGTGGTGGCCACCTGATGACACGTAAGGATTACAATGTGGAGCACCTTATCGCTCTGCTCAAGGGGTTGCGCGGGCGTTATCCCAATCTTCAAATAATTCTGGAACCCGGCTCGGCCTTTGCCTGGCAGACGGGCTCCTTGGTGTCGCGCGTTGTGGATATAGTAGAGAGCCGCGGCATACGCACGGCCATTCTTAATGTGAGCTTCACCTGCCATATGCCCGACTGCCTGGAGATGCCCTACCAACCGAAGGTCACAGGTGCCGAATCGCTTGAGCCCGATGCGGTGAAAGGGGCGCCATTCAGCGAGAACATCTACCGCTTGGGTGGAAACAGCTGCTTGAGTGGCGATTATATGGGCAGTTGGCGCTTTCCGCAACCTTTGAAGGTGGGCGATGTGGTGGTGTTCGAGGATATGATACACTACACAACCGTGAAGACCAATATGTTCAACGGAATATCGCACCCAAGCATAGCCTTCTTGCGCGAAACAGGCGAGTTGCAGATGTTGCGTGAATATCGTTACGAGGATTATCGCGACAGAATGTGCTAAAACGCTGTGCCAGAGCGTAAAACGGTGTTGCGGTGCAAAAAGATTAGATTTTTTTTGAAAAAAAGTGCCGAGAATGCTTGCTGAAAAGAAAAATTGTTGTACCTTTGCACTCGCAACACGGACAAAAGCTCACTTGTGAGTGGATGTGTGTGAAGAAAACCGGAGATTGCGGAATTTTCGTTGCCAGTGAGAGCAGAAGGATTTATTCTTATGCCGAGCGCAGCAGAAAATCTCGCAGTTTCGAAGAAAAAACCAGGGATTGCGGAATTTTCGTTGCCAGTGAGAGCAGAAGGATTTATTCTTATGCCGAGCGCAGCAGAAAATCTCGCAGTTTCGAAGAAACTGCGGAAATAGCTCAGTTGGTAGAGCACACCTTGCCCCGCAATAAAAATGAGGTACCAACCTTGGCAAGGTTGAAAATATGCGGAAATAGCTCAGTTGGTAGAGCACAACCTTGCCAAGGTTGGGGTCGCGAGTTCGAGCCTCGTTTTCCGCTCTTTGGTTAAGACAGCAAGTGGCTGTCTTTTTTTTTGTGCATGTGCCAATGTCGGTCGGCGCCATCGGGTACGGTCTTTCGACCGTGGTCGCGAGTTCTTCTGGCTGCTAACTTTGGGCAGCTTCTTGTATTCTTAAAAAATATTTACATTATTTTGTCTTCAACCGATAATTTAATAATTTTATGCCTGTAATAGCTGTGTGCTCAAATGTTTTGTAGTAATTTTCTGCATAGTTGCAGGGCATCACTGGAATGAAAAAGTATATTATGAACAAGAAGTATCGTCAATATATCGGCCTTGCGGTTGCTGTGCTGATGTATTATATAATTCACGAAGGGGCGCATCTTGTTGTGGCTCTTGCACAGGGGGCGTTCAGGCAAATCAATTTTATGGGACTGGGTGTGCAGATTGATGTCTTTGCCGAAAGAATGAGCAGTTTACAAATGGGTATCTTTTGTCTTGCCGGACCATTAGCAACACTCGCAGTCGGTTGGCTTATGGTTCTTTTTGTGCATCAGCTGTGTCGCATATCGTCTTCTGTTCTGCGTGCGTGTGCGTGGTATACTTCGCTCATCATGCTGTTGCTCGACCCGCTTTATCTTGGAGTCTTCTACCGCTGGGTAGGTGGCGGTGACATGAATGGCATTGCATTGTTGGTTCCCGCGGGTGTAGTTTCGCTGATTGCCGGCGTTGTCGGTGTGGTGAATCTGCTGCTTGTCTGGAAGGTCCTTTATCCTGCCTATACAGCCTCTTTCAAAAAAGTAGCTTAGTATTATGGATGATATACGCCAGAAAGTCATTGAGTCAACCTTGATAACCCCGTTCCAGCGCAAGGTGTATCTTGAACTGCTACGGGTGCCGTCGGGTACAACAATCACATACGGAGAACTTGCGCGCCGCGTCGGGTGCGGCAGTGCGCAGGCTGTGGGGCAGGCGCTCAAACGTAACCCTTTTGCTCCCGAGGTCCCTTGTCATCGTGTGGTGGCTGCCGATGGTTCACTCGGCGGTTACAATGGCATGCGTGAGGGTGAACAGTTGGAGCGTAAACGACAACTGATTGACAATGAAAAGATAATAAACAAAATATAATTATGAGACCTTATATTATATGTCACATGATAGCCTCTGTCGATGGCCGCATAGATTGCGACATGACAGAGCAGATTGAGGGTGGTAACGAATATTACGAGGCCCTCGAGGCGCTCTCCTGTCCCTCTATGCTTATGGGGCGTGTTACGATGCAGATGCATTACGCCCAGCCTGAGCCTTTTGTGCCTCTCTGCGATTCACCAATTGGCACCGAGGCTTTTTACGTGGCCCGCAAGGCGCCGGCCTACTGCGTGGGCATTGACACGCATGGCTCATTGCAGTGGGGCGAGAATGAATTCGACGGCCAGGCGCTGCTTGTAGTTACCGATGAACGCTGCCCCAAGAGTTATCACGACCGATTGACGGAGCAGGGTATATCATGGATTGCAACGGGTAAGGATGGTATTGACCTGCCGCGTGCAATGGAGTTGTTGCGTGCGGAGTTCGGCGTAGAGCGGCTCGCGGTCACCGGTGGCGGACACATCAATGGTGCGTTCCTTGCGGCAGGGTTGCTCGATGAAGTCAGCTTTATGGTAGCGCCGGGCATTGACGGCCGTGCCGGTCAGGCAGCGGTGTTCGACGGTATCCAAGATGCAGGTCGCCCTGCAACACAGTTGCATCTTTGCAGTGTTCAGCAGATAGGTGAAACGGTGTGGATGAGGTATAAGTTAAAATAGCTATTCGTCGTTAATATAATTTTAGGGCGGCATTGCCGCCCTAAAATTATATATATGTAAGTCCGGTTACTTTGCACCGAAAGGCATCACTCTCAACCAAACCTCACTTATCCAGTTCTCTTCCGCTCCGCCGAGGTTGTACTCAAGATAAAGGATGTTGGGGTTGTTCTCGTTGAATCTGTAACGCAACTGCGAAATGGTGTTGTTCAGGCTCTTGTCAAGGTAGTGGCTGTTGATGTACTCAAGGTAGCTGTTCTCGCTACCCAAGACGATGTCGCCCTCCTGTGTCACGAACGATAGGGTGCTTGTCTGTGCCTCCTGGTCTTCGGCCTGCTTGATGGGGATATTTACTCCTGCAATGACATAATATTTCTTGTCCCAGGTGATGGTCTTGTATATCTGCTTGCCGATGAAGGAGACACCGCCGTCGGGGGTCGCTACTTCCTCGACATACTGCCACACGCCTATAAGGGGTTTAATCTTTAAATCCTCGTTGTTCTGTTGAGCACTTGCATTTGTTATGCCTAATAACAAAATCGCGAATAGGAACATTATCTTTTTCATAATAGTAGAGATTAAAGATTATGTATTCTTATATGTCACGTGCAATATACGAAATTTTCAACAAAAAAAAGTTTTTTTCATCTATTTTTATCTTCCGAACGGTGATATATCGGCTTTCAAGGCATATTTTTTAGTATCTTAGCGGCCTGAAAAGTTTGAAGATTACCGAATGAAATATATTTTGGCGTTTTTGGGAACCTTGTCGCTCGCGTTGGGTGTGGCAGGTATCTTTCTGCCGGTGTTACCCACAACACCCTTTTTGTTGTTGTCGGCAACCCTGTACCTTCACAGCTCCAGGCGACTCTACGATTGGCTGATGTCGCACAGACATCTTGGCCCTTATATAAAGAATTTTCAAGAGAAAAAGGCGATACCACTCAGGGTGAAGATCGTGTCGGTGAGCCTTGTGTGGATAACACTTCTCTATTGTGCAATCTTTGTTGCGCAGGCGTGGTGGCTCAGGGTTCTGTTCATTGCCATAGCCACCGGGGTGAGTATACATATACTCCATTATAATACATTGCGTGAATAAGCCGGCTTATTCACGCAATGTATTATAATGAATTATATCAGTTCCGCTATCTTCTCAAGCCAATGGCGGTCGGTGTCGTCGAACGTGGCAAGGTGTTCGCTGTCTATATCGAGTACAGCCCTTACGTCTCCCTCTTTTATCAGCGGTACCACAATCTCGCTTTTCGATGCACTGCTGCATGCGATATGTCCAGGGAACTTCTCCACGTCGGGCACAACCTGTGTCGTGCGCTCTTTCCATGCAGTGCCGCACACTCCGCGTCCGTATGCTATGCGGCTGCAGGCCAGCGGTCCCTGAAACGGGCCCAGCACAAGCTCTCCGTCAATTACGCGGTAGAATCCTGTCCACCAGAAGCCGAATGTGTGGTGTATCATTGCCGCAACATTGGCCATGTTGGCAATAGTGTCACTCTCATTCTCCACAAGTGCCTGAATCTGCTTGTACAGCAGTCTGTATTTCTCTTCCTTGCCTCCTTGGGCAATATGCAGTTCCTCGGCCATAATCGGTTATTTAAACAGTTTTTGAATGTATGTGTTTAAACAAAATGCTTTTTGAAAAAATCGTATTCCCTGTTTTGAGATCCCTCGTCGCTGCGCTCTGTCGGGATGACAAGGCTTCCTGATGAATCGGTTATTTCTCCAGTATTTTAATAAAACGTTGCGGCAGG
>JAFXGV010000074.1 GCA_017536765.1 Bacteroidaceae bacterium | reverse complement strand
TTTGCGCCGCCAAGCGAGTTCCGGACACCCCAAAAACATCAGCTACGTTTTCCGTTAAGAAAGCGACCATATGCGCAGAGTTCTTTGGTACTTTCTATCGGCATAGAAAGTACATAAAAAAATATAACCAAATTGAGAGAATGCCAGATAATCAGCACCGAAAACTTTATAGCAAGACTATATCATCCATAGGATGTTCCCCCTTTGTAACAAGCGCGACTCATTTATAGGGCACACACAAAACCTCCTCAGTCTTGCGAAGAGCGCAAGTCGGCTCCTCCTAATGAGGAGCAATTTAATACCCCTACAACAGGCGGCCGCACGATGAAAGAACGTATAAGAATTAGATTAAACAAAGAAAGGCTCACGGGTTGCCGAGGAGATTAAAGAAAACTAAATAGCTTCTACGCTCGTCTATGAAATAAACCCCAAAGTTTGGCAAAACTTTGGGGTTTATTTTATGCGCACGTGCCATTCTATATTTGCGATTCTGTTGGCTTGCTTCTCTATTGGCAACGAGCGACCATTGCCGAAAAGCTCGCCGATAACAAAACTTTGTTTTGTTATTCAATTTCTTCTATTTCCGGTATCTCCACCACCTTGGCAGGTAGCATCTTGCCAAAAATCTTGAGCCTTACAATCTCGTCGGTGGCATTGCTGTGCACCGGTATGCTCTTGCGCACATAGCCCGGCGATTTGTTTGTGCCGTTGTAGGTTATGAAGATGGTGTCGTTGCCGCCCGGTGCTACTGGCGATGTGGGGAAACGCACGTTTGTGCATCCGCAAGTGGGTATCACGCGGTGTATGTAGAGCGGGGCCTCGCCTGTGTTTTTATATACAAAGGCACATTCTATTACAGCCGAGTCGGCCTCGAAGGTGCCCATATTCATCTCAGTGGTTTCAAATTCTATTTTGGCTCTCTTCTTTTGCGCCATAACCGCAGTGCTCATAGTTATGGCAATTATTATAAAAAGTATGTTTCTCATATGGCTTTTTCCTAATCGGGGTGTTTTCCTCTTGCAAAGGTATTTTAATTTTTCCTTTTGCAGCCCCTTTATACTTTTTTTAACCTCTCTTCACCTGCTTCACGCCTTTCACGGCCTCTATCTTGTCGCTGAGCTTGCGCAGCTTGGCGTTGTCGTCTATGAGCAGCGACAGAGTACCCGAAAATAGTGTGTCGTGCGACTCTATGTTTATTCCGCGCAGAATGACTCCCTTCTCTTGTGAGATTATAGAGGTTATATTGTTTACTATGCCTATGTCGTCGTGCCCCAGGATGCGCAACGTAACGGGGTAGAGGGCATTGTTCTTGTCTATCTCGCTCCAGCGGGCGTCTATTATGCGGTAGGGGTAACGCTCGTGCAGCTGCTTGGCGTTGGCGCAATCCTTGCGGTGGATTGATATGCCGTCGTGTATGGTTACGAAGCCGAAAATCTCGTCGCCGAATATGGGGTTGCAGCATTTTGCAAGTTTGTAATCAACTCCTTTGAGGTTGCGCTCTATCACAAGCACGTCGCCGCCGATGCCTGCCTCCTTGTCGGCCGAGAATACATAACCGCCTGCGCTGTGGCTCACCTCGTTGCCGTCGTTCTGCGGTGTGGTTAGTTCTTGGTATTTCTTGAATACATCGCCCACATCTATGCCCCCCTCGGCTATACATTGGTAGAAGTCGGTGAGGCGTTTATATCCCATTTTGCGTATGAGGTGGTCCATCATTGCCTCGTCGTACTCAATCTTGTGGTTCTTGAATTTGCGTATGAGCATTTCGCGGGCAATGTCGGCCTGGCGGGCGGTAATCTCCTTAAGTGCCTGGCGTATCTTGGCACGGGCACGTCCTGTTTTGGCAATGGATAACCACGCCTGTTTGGGTGTTTGGCTGTTCGATGTTATAATCTCCACCTGGTCGCCGTTGCTCAGTGCGTGGCGCATTGGCACGTTGCGCCCGTTCACAAGCGCACCGGTGCATTTGCAACCAAGCCCTGTGTGTATGCTGAAGGCGAAATCCAGTATTGTGGCTCCCTTCGGAAGGCGGTAGAGGTCGCCTTTGGGTGTGAAGATGAAGATTTCGTCTTTGTACAACTCCATCTTGAACTTGTTGTCGCTCACATCCTCCTCGCTCAGGTTCTCCAGAGTGTCGCGAATGGAGGCGAGCAGGTTGTCGAGCCCTTTTTCGCTCTTTATTCCCTTGTAACGCCAGTGGGCGGCAAGGCCGTGCTCGGCAATGGCATCCATACGCTCGGTACGTATCTGCACCTCAACCCAACGGCCTTCGGGGCCCATCACCGTTGTGTGCAACGACTCGTAACCGTTGCTCTTGGGTACCGACAGCCAGTCGCGCAAGCGGTGGGGGTTGGGGGTGTACATATCGGCAATTATGGAATATACCTGCCAGCACTCGCTCTTTTCGTTCTGCGGTTCGCAGTCTATAATTATGCGTATGGCAAACAGGTCGTATATCTGCTCGAACGGGCGCTGCTGGCGTTTCATCTTCTGCCAAATGGAGTTTATGCTCTTGGTGCGCCCTTTTATGCGGTATTTTAGGTGGGGCAGTGCGCGCAGTTTGCTGTCTATGGGTTTTATGAAGCCTGCAATGTAGACCTCGCGCGATGCGGCAGTCTCCTCGAGCTTGCGGCTGAGCTCGGCATATATCTCGCTCTCGGTGTAGCGCAGTGCAAGGTCCTCCATCTCCGATTTCAGTTTGTAGAAACCGAGCTTGTGGGCCAGCGGTATGTATAGTTTCGAAGCCTCGCCGGCCACCTGCTTGCGTGCCTCGGTGTCGGTCGATGTGCGCAGACGGCGCAGCAGCACCAGGCGGCTTGCTATCATTATGAGGATGATGCGCATATCGTTGGCAAACGAGAGGAGCAGGTTACGGAAATTCTCCGTTTCAATGGTGGGGCTCTTGGTGTAGAGGCTGTTTATCTGCGTGAGGTTGGTTAGTATCTTGGTCACTCCCTCGCCATAATGCTCGTTAATCTCGTCTATGGTTGTTACACCCAACTGCACACAGCGGTTGAGCATTATGCTTATGATTATTTCGCGGTGGTGCCCAATCTCCTGCCCCACAAGCGCAGCGGTGTGCATATCCACCACCACGGGGTGGAAACCAAAGTTGTCGCGCACCATCTTGCCTTGGGCAATGGCTTTTTCAATTTGGTTTTTAATGAACCTATAGTCGGTGGGTAACAGCCTTCCTTCGATGCTCTTCCTGAGCACCTTGTTCAACTCGAAAATCTCAATTTTCTCCTCCTGTGTAAATGCGCTTGTCCTCTCCATACTCTCTTCGCTGTTTATTGCAAAAATAAACAATTTTCCAATATGTGGAACCAACTTTTATTGTAATAATTGGATTTTCTCAAAAAATGGTTTATCTTCGCATTTGTACAATGCTTTATTGTGCGCGAACTTAAGAAACTACTAATTCTAACCACTATGATAAGTAAAGCAGACCAGGCTCTTTTGAGCAAAAAAGGAATTTCGGCACAGCAGGTTGCCGAGCAGTTGGAAAAATTCAAAATAGGTTTCCCTTTCCTGCCCATAGAGGCGGCGGCAACAATAGGGGAGGGCATTTGTGCTCCCTCGCAGGGCGAGATTGATGCTGCGCTTGCAGCGTGGGATGGCTATTGCGCATCGGGCAAGGAGATTCTTAAGTTTGTTCCCGCTTCGGGTGCTGCCAGCCGTATGTTCAAGGACCTCTTCTCGTTCCTCAGTGCCGACTACGACACTCCCACAACCGATTTTGAGAAGAATTTCTTTGCCAACATCGAAAAGTTTGCTTTCTATGGCGACCTCGATGCTGCCTGCTCAAAGAACAATGGTGCAACAATTAAGGAACTTGTTGCCGCAGGCAAGTATAAAGAGGTTGTTTTCAACCTGCTCGATTTCACAGGTATGAACTACGGTTCTCTGCCCAAAGGCTTGCTCAAATTCCACACATATGAAGCCGGCGCACGCACAGCAGCCGAGGAACATTTTGTCGAGGGTGCTCTCTACGCAGCCACAGACGGCAAAGTGAAACTGCACTTTACCGTGTCGCCCAACCACAAGGCGCTCTTTCAGGAGCTTGTTGCCGAGCGCAAGGAGTACTATGAGCAGTTGTTCGGTGTAACATACGACATCTGTTTCTCGGAGCAGAAGCAGAGCACCGATACCATTGCTGCCGATGCCGACAACCAACCCTTCCGCGAGAATGGTGCTCTTGTATTCCGCCCGGGTGGTCACGGAGCGCTCATTGAAAACCTCAATGACATTGACGCCGATGTAATCTTCATAAAGAACATTGATAACGTGGTGCCCGACCGTTTGAAACCCGACACCGTTACATATAAGAAACTACTTGCGGGCATCTTGGTGCAGAAACAGCAGCAGGCATTCGAATATTTGAACCTCATTGACAGTGGTAAATATACACACGAGCAGGTGATGGAGATTGTACGCTTCCTGCAGCAGGATTTGATGTGTCGCCACCTTGAAATAAAGGATATGGAGGATTGCGACCTTGTTCTCTATCTTCGCAAGAAACTCAACCGCCCGATGCGTGTTTGCGGTATGGTGAAGAATGTGGGTGAGCCCGGTGGTGGCCCGTTCCTCGCATACAACCAGGATGGCACCGTGTCGTTGCAGATTCTCGAGAGCTCGCAGATTGATATGAACAATGCAGAGTCTAAAGCTATGTTCGAGAACGGTACACACTTCAACCCCGTTGACCTCGTATGTGCCGTGAAGAACTACAAGGGCGAGAAATTCGACCTTCCCGCTTATGTTGACAAGAACACCGGCTTTATCTCTCACAAATCGAAGAATGGCCGCGAGCTCAAGGCTATGGAGCTTCCCGGCTTGTGGAACGGCGCTATGAGCGACTGGAACACAATATTTGTGGAGGTGCCTTTGGTTACCTTCAACCCCGTGAAGACGGTGAACGACCTGTTGCGCGACGTGCATCAATAAATACAAGGTATATGAAAATCGAATTTCGGGCGGCTGCTAACGGCCGCCCGAAATTGTTTTTATACCTATTCGCAACCTGCGCAAGGCAAGAAAAAGGGGTACCTGCAAATTATGGGTGATACCCTAATAAATGGCATTGATAGGCAAGTATAGAAACTATTAAGTTTTCTTTAATATCCTCGGTGGCCTGTGAGCTTTTCTTTGTTTAAGACAATTCTTATACGTTCTTTTATCGGGTGGTCGCTTGCTGTAGGGGCATTAAACTGCTCCTCATTAGGAGGAGCCGGCTTGCGCTCGTCGCAAGACTGAGGAGGTTTTGTGTGCGCCCTAATAAATTATGTTGCACCTGTTATACTGGTGTAGTATTCTATGGATGATATTGTATTGCTATAAACTCCTCGGTGGCCCGTGAACCTTTCTTTGTTTAATCTAATTCTTATATGTTCTTTCATCGCGTGAAAGAACCAAAGCGCCCGGCACGCGCAAAAATCAGTCACAACAGCCTTCTGCTCACGAGTTGCAAGCGACATCCTTCGTTCGGCTTTAGTGCTAAAGC
>JAFXGV010000073.1 GCA_017536765.1 Bacteroidaceae bacterium | reverse complement strand
TTGTGCTAACCACACCATCGTTAGCGACTTGCCTGAACCTTGTGAGTGCCAGATTATACCGTTTTGCTTGTTGCGAACTCGTGGTTGCGCCGCCTTGATGGCAAAATATTGGTTAGGTCGCGCAGCCTTCTTTACACCACCGTCAAAGATTATGAAGTCGTGAATATACTCTAACAACCTCGCTGGCTCAAAGAACTGTAACACACTACGGTCTAACTCATTTGGATATTCTTCGGCAGTGAAATGAGGTTTCGCACAAGGCTCACCACAAGGCTCTTTCCAACGAAGCCAAAACTTTTCGGGAGTCTTGATTACTCCATAGTGCAAGCCCTCGGTGTCGTTACCTGCAAATAGGAGTTGTATTGTTGTGAAGAATCGGGGAATATAACCATCTTGCTGGTTACGGATATTCTGACGAATACCCTCGTGTGCGGACACGGTGCTACGCTTGAGCTCGATTACCGCTACAGCAATACCATTGACATAAACGACCAAATCGGGGCGACGGTCGCTTGCGCCTTGAATGGTTACCTCCTCGGCAATCTGAAAATCATTCTCCATCGGGTTTGCCCAGTCGATAAGGTGTACCATCTTCTTCTTTTCGGTTACCTCCGCCTGCACATTCACGCCGTAGCGCAACAAGGTATAGACCTCCTTGTTGGCGTTGTAAAGTCCGCCTCCAAGCGAGCCTGCCGCCTGCTTGAGTTTGGCAATGGCACTGCGTATCTCCTTGTCGGTGTAGCCACGACGAGCGAGATATGCCGAGAGATACTCCCCCTCAACATTACTGTTGCCCTCTCGCTTCTCCCAATTGCCGAGATAGGCGTACTTCAATACACGCCTAAAAAGCACTATCAATCTATTTTGCGTAACACGCTCCTTTGCCCCGATTGTTGTGTCCATAGTATTACTAGTGTTCCAATTTTTTAATTAGTAGGGTTGCTATACGTTCTATTTGAGGTTCAACTTCTTTTGTAGTATCAATTCGCTCGTATCCCTTGTTGTATAGAATATCCATAGGTGACGGAGTGAAATCTTCAAACAAGATAGGGATAACACTATTTTCGCCAAATCGTTCTTTATAATTTTGCGACTCAAAGACTGTCCATACCTTCATCGGGTAGTTACTATCAATCATTGCAACGACATATTTTGCATCGGCTGCATAAATAGGTGCGAAATATTTATCTAAATCCTGTCCAAGAATATCAACTGCTGCGTTCTTATCATAAAAGACACTAACTTCACTTGCTACTAATTTATTTACTAACATCTCAACGTATTTTCTTTTCTCTCCCGCAAATGACATTGCAAAATCATATTGAGTGTGTTCTGATATTTTAAAGCCCATTTCTTTTTCAAACAGAGCCCAATTAGTGTTTTTAATGTAGAATAGAAATTTAGGGTCCTCTATTGCTAAAATTTTAGATGCTACATCGTAGTATAAAACTTTTGAGATTCTTTCATTATTTTGAATTAGTCGCGTAATATATCCTTTGTCTGCAATTTGGCTGATACTAGCTTTATATTTTGGATGAAGAATATATATATCATCCATCTGTATAGCGCCATTAGATGATTCTGCAAGCCATTCTAATATTCGTAGATATGGTGCTAGTCCACCTCGTCGATTACGGTTGCCTACTGCAAATTCTTTAATAGTGCTGTTGAATACTCTACCTAACTCTTGCATTTTATTAGATATAGCATCATCTGGTAATGTTTTAATACTAGTGCAGGTTTCCTGTGTTTCTGTAATACTGTTTATTATGCACAAGGCTTTACATAACATTTGAATAACATGAAAACTTCCAAATGCTCTTTCGGCAAGTTCTTTTTTCTTTTCAATTCTAATATTTAGTGCATCTTCTCCCTTGCTGATAAGCTCTATTAACTTTTCTGTTGGATTAGCTTCAAATCGTATTGTATCTATTCTGTTGTTTAGGTCTGGAGCTAATTGTACAAGGCATTCACCTGCCTTGTTGATTCCAATAAGTACCAGTTTTGTATCTTCGCTACTTTCATCTGCTAATACCTTTAGTAGGTCAGAGAAACCGTGCTTGATTTCATCACTTAGCAAATGAAAATCATCTATTATTACAATGCCACAGTTTCTAGGGCTACTCAAAATTAGTTTGATGTATTCAATGTCAGCCTGTATTCTTGCTGATAAGAATTCTGCTGACATATTGTTATCTGCAATTATTTTCTTAATGCACGTAGTCTTACCTATTCCCGATGGCCCTTCTACAATCACTCCACGCCCTTTCGATCTTAATGCAACTTTTGTTTTAACGTGCTCGTTAGGCTCTATATAAGTGTATTTAGGTACACCCGAATCACAATAAACATCTTCTATAAATAATTTTTTCATATCTTATTCTGTTTTTAATCTTATTTGACCGGTTAGGAGTTTTTGCATCATACCAGATTTTAGGAGACGGTACTTGTCGCGCTGGGCTTCAAGGTCGGCAATCTCTTTATCCATATCACTCAATATAGTAGCGATTGCTTGTTGCTCTGCATATGTGGAGGGCATTGAAATCTCTATCTTATCTAGTTGCGCTCTAGTTAATTTTGTTCGAGTGCCACCAACGATATAATCTGTTATATCTTTATGCTCTAATTGATAAAATATATACCTTTGATTGTATTCATTCTTCGCTTTTAATACATGGGCATGATTATTGACCCAATATTTACCAGACATCCAATATGCAATCGGACGTGTTTCGTATTGGTCAAAGTTACCTCCATCCTCCGCGATTAGTATTAAATCCTCGTCAAATATATACCTATCAATGTAATCTACAATGCCATTAGCTCCGCAATATGGATATATTCCACTGGTTCGTTGCTCATCATTAAATGGGATTCTTTTATTATCCAATACATTGCAAACAGTTAATAGTTCACATTTTATCCACTCATCGGTGAAGCCGGGGAGGCATTTTTTGCCTGTTAGGAGTTGCTGCATAGCGCCTTGTTTGAGGAGACGTTTCTTGGCGATTTTCTTATCCAATGCCGCAATCAACCCATCCACATCACTCAACGCCTCCGCAATAGCCCTCTGCTCCGCAAGAGGTGGAACAGGGAATACAAACTTTACAATATCTTTCTGATATAGATGAACAATAGTAGAACCCGCTGTTAGTCTATTTATAAAATTCTGAAAATAGACAGACTTAAAGGCAAATGCTAGATACTTTTTATATACATTATCAAGTTTGGGTCTAACGACAAATACACCGCTATTAAGAGTTGATGGGAATGAAATATTTTGTACTATTCCAACCTTGCCAATAGTACCATCTTTAGATATTAATGTATCATCTTCTTGGATAATGATATTGGGGTCTTGAATATATCGAGATTTATCTACGAAATAACATGTATCCCAATTTATTGCACCATCAACAATATCTGTACTTGTAATAAGTCCGTATTCACCCGATTCCAAATATTCATCAGAGCGCAGACCTTGCCAACCTATTCTTGCTTTGACAGTACAATGCTTACCCACAGATTGTAGTTGCCAATCTTCAGGTATTATTCCTAACTCAGTCTGTTTATATCCTTGTGGTATGTTCATATACAACTACTACAATTTAATTTCAACTGAACGATTAGACGCATAAGCATCGTTCCATTTTACTATGACGGCTTTAGAGTTAAAACCTTGTTCATTCCACTCGATATTGTATTCTCGTTTCTCATTGGAGACGAGTTGGTCAATGTATAATGAAGTTGGATGCACTTTCCAATTGGTGGAAATGAAAATATTAATATCAAATGCTGTTGCTTTGCCCAAATTAACAACAGAGAGTCTTCCTGTTCTTTGGGTTAAAGTATTAATACCATATTTAAAAACGTCGTTTTTGTCTATCGCATTCTCTATAAGAGAAACACGAATATTGGCTTTTTTGCTTTCCTGGTTGTCACTCTTTAGTTTTTCAATATTTAATTCGTTAAGAAGAGCTTGCTGTTTTTTAAGTTTCTTGTCGTGAGCAAAATAAGTATATACGCCACCTCCAAAAGCAAGTAGCGACACTGCAAGACTTATGTATGAAATGTAATCCATAGTTAATAACCCATTTGTTTTAGGTGTGCTGCAACTTTTGCCTCCAAGTCTGCAATTTCGGCATCAATCTCGGGTAGTGTTTGTGTGTAACGCTCGGCAAGAGCAGACACCTTTGAGGTGAGCTGCTGGCTGATGCGTTGCATCTCGCCATCGAGGCGTGAGCCAAGCGATGCAAACCACTTCTTCTCGATGACCAATCGCTTGACATCCTTCTCCAAGAGGGCGGCATACTTAACCAAAAGTGCGGTAAGCAGGTCGTACTTGCGCTCCTTGATAAGTTTCTTATTGAGTGAGATATCGCCCTTAAGGTCGAGATATTTCTGCAACACGGCAAGTTCCTCGGCGTCAGCCTTCTTATCAAGAGCCTTGATGCGTTTCTTGATATTGGCATCGGTCATCTTGCCGTCTGGGAAGTTGTCCTCATCGAGATAGTTCTCCGCCTGTTCCTCGATAAGCTCAGCAAGTTGTGACTCATTCTGCGAGAGCAACTCCTCAGCGGCGATGATAAGATCGCGCTTGTCGGCAAAATATTCATCGATAACGATAGGCACAGGAAGGAGGTCGCAAACAATATCCTCGGGAGTAGCTGCTTTCTTCTCCTTTTTCTTCTTGTCGTCGTTCTTTTTAGATGCAGGTTGTGGAGTGTAGAGTTGCACCGTCCAACCACCAGACGAAATCATATAGCAATCGTCCTGCATAGTCTCACCCCAATAGCTCATCAGGCAGTCATAGACATCGTAGGCATCGACAAGCGACTTGTCAGCACCAAAAATATCCAACAGCGAGTTGCCAAGTTGCTCGATAAGCGTCTTGGGTGCAAAGCCCTGAACAAGTGAGTTGAGTTCGCCACGATGCTTGTCGCACCAATCTGCGAAACTGCGCTTAAACACCTCGCTCTGTTTTTGGAAATCGGCATTTGCAGAAACGGTGTCACGGATAGCATCCTGCTCACAGTTGAGCGTATAGTAACCTTCGCGTGTAGGATGTCCCGAGAAGAGGTCGCCACGCAACGATGGGCATACATCCCAATAGGTCGCAAGTTGGTCGATGTCGTGCTTGGGCAGACCTCCATAGAGGTGTGCATCGATATCTTGCAATATCTCGGTGTCTGGAGCAGATACATAGCGAGGTATATTGAGGTTGTAGTCGTTGCGCTCAATCTCCTCCATAGGCACAAAGCGAGCGAAGTGGGGCACATCACGCTGCGACTGCCATACATCGACAATGCGGCGGATATCCTGCTCGCGCAGGCGGTTTTTGGCACCGTCCTTAATGTAACCACTCTTGGCGTCAATCATGAAGACGCCCTTGCGACCCGCTGCTTCCGATTTCTCGATGATAATGATGCAAGCGGGGATTCCCGTACCGAAGAATAAGTTGGCAGGGAGACCGATGATGCCTTTAATATATCTCTTCTCGGCAACGAGATACTTGCGGATTTGCGCCTCTGCATTGCCACGGAACAGTACTCCGTGAGGTAAGATACAAGCAGCGCAACCTGTCTGCTTCAGTGAGCGAACAATGTGAAGCAAGAAGGCATAGTCGCCATTTTTCTCCGGAGGAATGCCAATCTTTATACCTTCTCCCCAACGCTTGTATTCATCTTCCGCTTTGGCACTTTTCAACCACGATTTTGTTGAGAATGGTGGGTTTGCAACGATATAGTCGAATGTTTTAAGCTGGTCATCATCCTTGAATTGTGGGTCGTTGATAGTATCGCCCTGCTTGATGTCGGCATAAATCTCGTTGTGAAGAATCATATTCATCTTCGCCAAACCGACAGTGGCATTATCCTTCTCTTGACCATAAACAGTGGCTCCTCCAGGCGTTTCGCACATTGCCCTCAATAGCAACGAGCCAGAGCCACAAGTGGGGTCGTATATAGTTGTTCGTTTGCCATTTTTAGCATTGCTCAAACCGATAACCTTCGCCATAACACGGCTAACCTCGGCAGGGGTGTAGAATTGACCTTTGCTCTTACCACTTTCGGTAGCAAAGTTTTTCATCAAATACTCGTAGGCATCGCCAATAAGGTCATCATCTGCAGCTCTATTCTTGCTGAAATCGAGGTTTTCATTCTGGAATACAGCTATAAGTTTGCTCAATGTTTCGACCTTATCCTTGCCCTTGCCGAGTTTTGCCTCATCGTCAAAATCGGCAACAAAGACACCATCAAGTTGGTTGGCCTCTGCAAGTTTTTGCATCTTTTTATTTATCTCCTCGCCGATGTTGGGATTGCCTTTGAGCGCAACAAAGTCCTCAAAATAACAGCCATTGGGGATTTCGATGTCAAATGCTGCATCACTACGACTTTTGTCGCTGATATACTTCACGAAGAGTATTACCAACACATAATCTTTGTATTGGCTTGCATCCATACCGCCACGAAGTTCGTCGCAGCATTTCCATAGAGTACTATATAGTTCAGATTTCTTAACAGCCATATTATACCATTTATAGATTGTACAAGTTTATCACTTAATGACAAAAATCTACATCTATGCAAAAATAACTAAAATTATTTTATTTGTGAGTATAACGGAAAAATTGTTGAAAGATGCGTAACTAACAAACGATATATTTAAATTTGCGACATCATAACAAATGGAAACAAACAACACCCATACCATCGTACCCGAGAGAGGAACCATTGTATCTGCAACCGAAGGGATAATCGACAACGAGCATCCCAAATTTATCGAGAGTAATACTGGGCGGCGACAATAAAAGAACTCGGCCACTGCATTGTACCTACTTTTAGTGACAACAGCCTTACCATAGCACATCAGCAATTTATAGATGTCGTAAGAGAGGCTGCTACCAATGTATTCGGAGAACCACCTTACTCATAGTTCTTCGCTACGGGTTTGGTGGTTCTTTTTATATTATAGAGAAAAGCACAATCTCACAAAAGTCGGTAGCACAGCAAATCGCCACAATTCTCTTGCACCTCACGCATTATTTCACGGCATCTGTTTTCGGCCATCTTTATTTTGGTGCCCACTGCAATAAAGTCCTGAATTGAGGGTTCACCCGACCCATTCACCGATGTTGCGTGCTGGCCGTTATAACCCTCGGTACATAGAGTAAGGTCGTATGCAGGAGCAAGATGCCAACACCACTTGCCTTGGTTGTCTTTCTTCACAATGTAACTAAAATTCTTGCAGTGGTCGTCCTTGTTGTCGGTAAGGTAGTTGAACACCATACGGCGATACATCTCCTCCACATCACTTGTACTCCGGGTGAGATAACCGGTGAGCGCGAGCAGATTACTGTAATCGAGCACAGGGCTTACAAGGAGACACAAAGCAGGCCTCCGGCTGTTACCATATGAACACGCTCCCCTTCCGTGGTGAGGTCGAAGCGCTTGGTAGCAAAATACTTGTCGTTTACAAGCTTGAAATCGGGAACGTTTATGCCACACTTGCGGGCCACCTCGTTATATCGAAACTCCTGCATACCCATATCTTTAGGGTCGTATATGTGACGAAATTTCACAAGCCAGTGCCCCTCTTCATCGGAGAAGATAGCCTTTGGACGGCAACCGCCACTGTTACCGCTGTTATAAAGCAGAAGACCGGCATCAGTATCCTGTTGCTCCTGCAATACCTCCAACGCCTTTGCTTGCAGAACATCAAAATCACACCTACCCTCCTCCACCTTTATCGGGGTGTGAGGTTCGTAGGTCAGCGCTCCCATACCGCCGTTGCCCACGATGCTCAGCCTGTCAAGAGAGGTCAAGTTCCTGTCGTCTATACCTTCTTTAAGCAATGCTTTATGCAACAAGTAACGGCCATAACCATCAGGCAAGCTGTCCTCAAAAATGCCGAAGTTACCATAGAACGGTTTAGGCTTTGCAATAAACAACCCCGGTTTAAGCGGCAGTTCTAACGGAGATATGCTGAACCCATCGGCAAGCCAACCCTTGCTATACTCGAAAACGCATAATTTATTATCGGGAGTAAGAGAGAGAACCCCCACCTCCACGCCGTGAAATTTAACGACTAGTTTATCAATATTCTTCATAACTTATGGGCTTTCTTTTTACCGGCATTCCTGCGTATCTGCGACAACTCCTCCATTGTGGAGTATTTTGGTTGCTCGAAAATATTTTTTATTTCAGAGGCGTATCCCAATGCCATTGCAATACCAATGAGATTTTTAAGAGAAATGAGCCCCTTCTGTTCGAAACGTATAATATTACTTACCGCAACACCCGATTTCTCGGCAACCTGTTCACGGGTAAGATTCTTCTCAATGCGGCGTGCACGAAAATCATTAGCCATTTTCATTGATATATCATCAACGCCTTCGAGCAAAAAACCATCTAATACTGATAAGATATTATCCATATCCATTGTTATTAACTTGATAAATACAATATATTATCTGTAACAAAGATACAACAAAGAAACGAAAGTGAGTGCTAAATGGGGAAAGAATATTGTCTGTTAGCGATTTATCGGTATTTGCCGAGATGTTGCAGTGCCATCAAATGCCATGAGTATATGCAGGTTAATTACAACTAAAAAATCCACGCCGCGAATGGCGTGGATTTTTTAGTTCATTTACCTGATATCGGTTGCTGTTATTTCACAAGCACCTTTTTGCCGTCTTGTGTATTAAGTGCTTTTGTAAAATGGCATTTGGCAGTTATCTGTTCCAAATCTCCCACGAGGCCAACGCCTGCAGGTACCACATTTCGTAGCCGCTCTTGGTGGTGGCACCCTGCGCTGCTCCTTTTTGCAAGAACAGGGTGTTTTCGGGGTTATAGACAATGTCATACAGCAGGTGGCTCTCGTTCAGTTGCTTATAAGGGATAGCGGGGCATTGGTCTATGCCGTGGCCCACCATACCAAGCGGAGTGCAGTTTATTATGAGCGTGTGGGTGCGCATAATCTCCTTGATGAGCTGCTCGTATGCAATGGCCTTTTCGCTTGCGTTGCGCGAAACAAAAATATACTCAATATCCATCTGCGTTAGCGAGTAGGCAACAGCCTTTGACACTCCGCCTGTGCCCAAGATAAGCGCTATTATTTGCATAAAAATTTATTGCGTAACAAAGCTTCCAGATATAACCTTTGGAAAAAGTTTGCCATTGTCACACAACAGAACATATTACGAGAAGATTCAAGCAAGAGAGGAAAACACAAATAGGGGGAATGATATAAGCAAAATTAACCGGCTTCTGCCTTGTGTATGAACAAATATCATCGACAAGGCAGAAGCCGGTTAATTATAAATACTTAATTCAAGTTTCTTCGGTAGTGGGATTTATATTATTCCCATAACGATGTAAAGCCAAATGCAATACCATCGAACAGGCCCATATCTCTGAGTTTAAGGTCGGGGATAACGGGTAAAGCCATAAATGCCATAGTCATATATGGTGCATTTATAATACAGCCCAGTTCTTTTGCCATCTGTTTCAGTTCCATATGGTTCTTGGCAACCTCCTCGGCTTGTAGGGTTGTCATCAACCCCGCAATGGGAAGGGGAAGGCATTTTATATCCTTGCCGTTGCAAACTGCGATTCCACCTTTTTCGGCAATCAGTTTGTTAATTACATTTACAATATCTTTATCATCGCAGCCCACCGCTATTATGTTATGGCTATCGTGTGCAATGGTAGAGGCCAGTGCACCCTTGCGCAAGCCAAAGCCTTTTATATAGGCTACTTGGGGGGCAGCCGCAGCGTATCGGTTATATACAACAAGTTTGGCTACACCTGCCTCCACATCGGTGATTACATTTCCTTGAGCATCGCTTTTTGCCGGCACCACCTCTTTTCCTGTAATCAAAGAACCTTCGACGGCTGTAATAACCTTCATATTTTTCCCTTCACAATTAACCAAGATGTCGGCCACCTCAATTTCCTCGGCTTTGAAATTATTCAATGAAGAAGTAGCAACAGTGGCAGATGCACGTTGCAATGCATCGGTCACACCGGTATTGGCATTATATACCTCGTATCCCTGTATGTATGTCGAGAGAATCTTAAACTCATCAAGATTATTTACTATGATGAAGTCGGCGGCATCGCCCTCTTGCAATAGACCGTTCTTAAGTTTGTAATGTGTAACAGGAGTAAGGCAAGCACTCTCGAGTGTTTCCCACAGAGGCATACCCTTTGCAACAGCCCTTTTTACAAGGCCGTTTATATATCCAATACTCTCCACATCATCGGGGTACATATCATCGGAGCAGAAGAGTGTCTGCCCGGGGTGCTCCTGTATCAAAGGATAAAGAGCCTCGAAGTCGCACGCCGCACTACCCTCTCTGATGATAATTTTCATTCCTAAATCCAATTTTTCCTTGGCCTCATCAATAGAAGTACACTCGTGATCGGTGGAAACACCGGCAGCCACATATTTACGCAAATCCTCACCCGATGTTTTTGGAGCGTGCCCATCTATTGGTTTACCGGCATCTTTGGCTGCCTGTAGCTTGGCCAACACTTGAGCATCATCATACACAACACCCGGCACATTCATCATCTCGGCAAGCCCCATAATCTCATCGCGTTGCATCAGTTGCGCCACTTGTTCCGCATCTATTGTGGCTCCCGATGTCTCGAATGTGGTGGAAGGGACACAAGATGGAGCCATAAAATTGAAATAGAAACGCGCCTGCTTGCCATTGTCAATCATAAAATCAATACCATCGACACCCAACACATTTGCGATTTCGTGAGGGTCGCACACGGCGGCCACAACACCATTTGCCACAGCCATACGGGCATAATTTTCGGGCACCATAAGTGTACTCTCTATATGTATGTGAGAATCGACAAAGCCGGGTAGAATATATGTATCATACACGCCGGCACTCTCCTTTACCGAGAGCACTTTACCGCCATAGATTGTTAATTCTCCCGGGAACACCTTACGTGCCTTCACATCTACGATGTTGCCATAAAGAACTTTCTTTGGAGGATAATCACCTGATGAGCTCGATTCGCAAGAGATAACCCCAAGCGCGAAAACAACTGCAACCGTCATAATAAACAAAATCTTTTTCATAGCAGTAATTTCATTAAATTAAACAATGTATGGCAATTTGTTAAAACCTATTACCGTTTGTCGCAAATATAAAGAAAGGAGTAAAAAATATAAAGCATATTTCAATAAATTTTACTGCGTCACTAAAGTTATTCGCGCGTTAGCATAATAAATATTTAATTTGGCCCCATCGACCACTACCCCGCACTTATGAAATGAACGAAACAACAATAAAGCCCTGTTTTTGTACGAGCAATCCCCGCTAGAATATACTCTAGCGGGGATTGTATTCTTTGTAAAATGACTTTTGGGTCACCCTCCTTAGCATTTGTATTTATAGTGCTGTTATTTCACAAGCACCTTTTTACCGTCTATTATATTTATTCCGCGTTGCGGGGCACGCAACTGCTGCCCGTGCACATTGTATATGCCACTTGGCTTTTGGGGTGTTGCCGTCACGAAATCTATGCCGGTCTCATTCCCCGGGAATATAACCGATATTGCTTGTACTGCTGCATTGTTGCCTGCAAGGTAGCAGCTGTGGGCAGGCAACACGGCTTGTCGGTTATCTATTTTATTGAACGACACAGCATTGCCGTCGCACACCAATGTGTAGATATTGACATCGGCCGCGGGTATGGTTGCCGCCACGGAGGGGCGGAACAGGTTGGACTTGTATTGGTAACCGCTTTCCGATATCACAAGCTCCACAACCGACGAGGGTGTACCACGCAACAGGATGCCCGTGTTTGCAGCAATGGCAGTGCCCGATGTTATACTATCAACATACGCCACACTCTCGGCCTCATCCAGGCCCGATGCCACATAGGCCACACAGCCCTGTGGTATTGTCACGGGAACGGGGGCTGCGAAGGTAGCCCAGCCGTCGGCACCTATACTCAACGGCAACGAATTGACCTGTCTGTAGGCAAAATCGTATGCACTCTTTTCGCTGTCGGCAGTAGCATCGGCTACAGCATTGGGAGCATCGGCATCTTGTGACATCTTCACATAACCTTCACTCACGATATTGTACATATCCACTGCGCCGGACAGGCTTGGCAGGATTGAGAGGTCTGCGCCCGTCACACCGGCATCGGCAAGCGAGGCTCCGTTCATATACAAGCCGCGGTCGTATGCCATCAGTTGCATCTGCGTTTCTGCAAGACTCGCATTATTGTAATAGAATATAGTGTTTTGAGCGGGCTCCTCGGCACCATAGGTGTAGAGCGATGCTTCGTCGGTGCTCAAATATCGGTTCATTGCGGGGTTGTAGAAGCGATAGTAGCTGCCCGCCTTGGGAACACGTGCCACGGGGATTTCTATTGTTTCGGTTGTCAGATGCACATTGCCCGCAGGAGCTGCGTTACCCGAAGCTATATACCCCGCAGGGATGTACTCCGCACACGATGGATATGCTGTTCCTGCCAAGAGCTTGAACTCCTTGCTGCCTACACTTATACCACGGTAGTAGAAGTTGTATGTAAGCACACCTGTTTCACCCTCTTCGAGTTCGTTGTTTACGGGTGCCTCTATTGCCCAGAACGAAGCGCCATTGCCTGTGCCGTGAGCAAAAAGGCGTGCATTGGTTGTGTTGCTCACGTTGTTGTTAATGGCCGTGCCCGATGTATTGTTGTAACATATTGCCACATACCCGGGGATGGTTGTGGTATCAAATGCCCACACACTCTTGCTGTCACTCAATGTCACAGCTGTACCACTATCTCCGTTGCTTGCATATAGGTATTTGTCACTTACATTGCTTCTTATATAGAAGGTACCGGCTGTGGGGGCTGCCTCCAATACCCATTCGGTGCAAGCAGTTCCCTGGCCCTTGAGCGTGCCGTTAGCATCGGCAAGGCACTGGCCGCGGTCGGTGCTCTTGTTTGTGAATGTCACTATGCTGCCGGCTGAGATTATGCTTTGCGGTGCCTGGCGGGGGATGTAATCATCCATCCAATGACGGGCGTAGATGTAACCGCCGAGGTCGAGCATTTTGGTATCCAACATCATACGGCGCACAAATGAGGGCCAGTTTTTGAGTTCCTGCGGTGTCCAGCCCGCCTCGGCAACGCACATAAAGCGCGGCAATGCCAGGTACTCGAGATACTCATTGCTGCTCACGTGCTCAGCCCAAAAGGTTCCCTGCACGCCTATGTAATATTTTGCATTCTGTGCCGACACATTTGCGGGCACAGGCACATAGTTGTATGTGGCAGCCACATTATCGACTCCCGAGCCTGCGGCCGTGGGCTCACCGTAATCGCTGCTCTGCCTGCGGTTGATGTAGTAGCAGCCGCTACCCCACTCCGTGATTATGGCGTTGAGCCCCAACGAGGCAGCCTTGGCAGCACCACTCTGGCAGGGGTTCCAGCACATAATGGTGGCACCCGATGCCTTCATCAAATCGAGGTCGGCACCACTTTCGGTGATGCTCTCATTCCAGCAGAACATCTTCTTGCCCAATGAGCTCAGATGCTCGTTTATTTCGCGGATGAACTCTGTTTGCAGGGCGCGATAACTTGTCTTGCCCAATTGGTTCAACTTCTCCTGGCACAGAGCATTGCTCTCCCACTGGCTTGTGGGGCACTCGTCGCCACCTATGTGGAAATAGGGGTATGGGAATATATCGCACAACTCGGTGATAATGTTCTTGGCAAACTCAACAGCCTCGGGGTTGGCCACGTTGAGCACGTCGGCGCTGATACCGCCGTTTATCCACACCTCGGGAGCATAGCCCGGGTGGCAAGAGAATTGTGGGTATGCAGCCAATGCGGCAACGAAATGTCCGGGCATATCGACCTCGGGCAACACGTCGATGTGGCGCTCGGCAGCGTAACGCACAACATCCCTCATCTCCTCCTGTGTGTAGTAGAAGGGGCCATACTTGCGGTTGGTCTGCGCACCCTCGCCGGTCCAATATACCTGCCCGTTCTCCTCTACCTTTGTTATGGGAGTGTCGTAGCTGCTGCTGCGCTCGGCACCTTTGGATGTGAGCAAAGGATATTGCTTAATCTCGGCACGCCAACCCTGGTCATCGGTAAGGTGCCAATGGAACACATTCATTTTGTAAATGGCCATAAGATCTATCATCTTCTTCACCTGCTCTATGGTGAAGAAATGGCGGCTCACGTCGAGCATAAAGCCACGATAGCCAAAGCGGGGCTCATCCTCGATGCGTGCAACAGGTAGCGCATAAATGGCACCCTCGTCGCCTGCTTTTCCAAGAACCACATTGGGTGGCAACAGGCGCATTATGCTCTGCAGGGCATAATATACGCCATCTGCAGTGGATGCTTCAACTGCCACGCCCTCGGCGGTGATGTCCAATATGTAGCCCTCGGGGGCAACATCGCCGTTTTCCGATATTGTAATGTGGCCTGCACCGGCTGTGGCATTGCAACCAAGCCCTGTGGCATTGTTCACGGTTGTGATGAAGCGCGCCACATCGGCAAGAACAACATTCTGCGTATCGGCATCGGAGAATTTATCTACTGCAACAGTAAAGCCATTTTGCAGCAAATACTCGCCATCGCCCACAACAGCCGACTTCGGAGCCGGAATAAGGGAAAGCGACTTGCTCTGCAATGTTTGGATATTCTCCACCGCATACATTTTCAAGCGACGCGAGCCTGTGGGGGTACTATTTCCCGCCCAGGTGGTAGGGTTGGCACCATTGGCCGTCATATCTATCGCCTGGCCGTTGGAATTGAGAATGGTCATATAACCATTGGAATCGAAATGGATGGCGTTGAGTTGCTCGGTGTCGGACATATCGATGCTGCTGCCATTGGAGGCTCCAAGATTCATATTCTTGCCTGTAGCCACGTTGACAATAACCCAACTGCCGCTGTTGCCCTTCAAGGTCCACAGATGCGATGCAGTAGCCTCGTTGCTCAAAGGTAACTCAGCACTACCCTTCACCTGACGGCCATTGTCGTAGAGGTAGTACTCTCTGTCACCTTGGTCGATACCCGAGATAATGTAATAAGTATCGGCCTCTACCGATGATTTCACTTGGGAGCCTTTTGTCACCGACAAATACTCTGTAACAAGGACACCTGCCATAGAGATAGTGGCAACGGCCCAAAATAGAGTAAATAGAGTAAAAAGTCTTTTCATAAGTTTTTTTGTTATAGTTGTTAACATCAAATATTCACGATATATCGCAAAAATAGAAATTTTAACGTGAATATACGCAAAAAACAATTTTTGTTTTAACACACTTAACAATTATTATAAACAGTTATAAACTTACAAGATTTTCGCACAGACAGTAGGACGCTATGCGACATCACTATATAAAAATTTTAATCTATGTGAAAAAATATTTATCTTTATAAAAAAAATGAACCCGTGCAGGTAACAATACCCATATTAAAAGAGATGTTCAAAGAGTGCAACAAAACATATTTTGAGAACAAACTCAAGATGTGCAACTTTTCGTTATACAGTTCAACTACGGAAAAAGGGAGGTTCACAACGGGCAGAATATGGATTAACAAACGACTGAACTGGACCGAAGAGACGCTTAAGGGTGTACTTATTCACGAAATGGTGCACTATTATGTAGACAATATTATTGGAGAGTATAATTTTTTATTCCCGCACGGATATAAGTTCATAAAGGTATGCTCTAACATAAAGAAAAAATATGGTTATGAGGTTCCAATGAGCGACACCATATATAGATACAGCATCTTGAAACAAAAAGAATCCCTAACCATTACCGAACGATTAGAGATTCTATGCCTGGGCCCCATAAATTATTTGCTGTCTTGGATATTTTAAGATTGATGAGGCAAAGCTTCAGGCAAATCCATTGTTGCACTTGGTTGAGCCTCGTAGCCACACACGGATATCTAATACATTCTATATATCCAAAATAGGTTTGCCGAACAGATTCATATCCTTGGGTAAAGTATAATCCAAATGTCCGTTGTTCGCACGGAGTTGGGCTAACAGTTTACCAAGCACGTTGCAACCAAAATAGTAATTCCTGCCATCGATCTCTACAAGTTCAGTCCCCCAGAAGAGCCTCGATGGGTAGTTCTTGCCTGTGCCGTCTTCCACGGGGAATTTGGAGGTCGAATGAAGCTGTTTGCGGAAGGCTGCATAGTCGCGGTACTTGAGGCAAAGACAATATTTCATCCATTCCGTCTGTATCTGTTTCCAGTCGGCACGCTCGTGACCACGGAATTCTCTTTTATATTCATCTTTCTTGCGTGCATCCACGCGGCCATAGCATTTGTCGCGTTTCATACTTCCCATAAAAAGGTTGTTGCGCAGCCATTCGTGCGCCTCGGCGCTCTCCATTCGTGCCATCACATAAAGTATCTCCAGTTGGCGGAAGCGGAAATCGCCATAGTGCATCCATTTCTCTTTAGGCTCATCAATGGGTATCATCGCCATATTGTCTAGTACGTAGGCAGGGGTACCTTTTTCTGTTACAAACGGTACACACTCCTCGGCCGGGTAAAGCCCGAACTTTTGCAATTCCGCAAACTCGCTATCGTTGTGAGGAACAAGTGTATCTACATTTTCCACCACCTGCTGCAAATACTTGCGCAGTTTATTGTCGTCAAGACGTTCTCTGATATAATTTACTAAAGTGTTCATACCGTTTTATATTATTCTTCTGTTTCGGGGTGTAGAATTTCTGCAATAAAATCGTTTGAAATCTCAAAACTTTTGGTTAGATCGTATATCTCGTCATCTTCGAAACCAAGTTCACTCAACTCCTCGGCAATGCGTTCGTTGGCAAAATCCTCCAACTTCTCGCAAAGTTCGGGGGCTTTCTCGCAGAGGAAATCCTCGGTGAACATACCACCCTCGACATACTCCTCCTCGCCAGGGAACTCCTGTTCGCGGTACTCCAGTATCAGTTGCACAAGCAGTGCATATTCTTCGTCGGTAATTTCATAATCCACGTCAAAAGGTTCACCGTCACCCTCACAATAGTACTGTAATGTTATTTTAATTGTTTTCATAGATTGGGTATTAAATGATTTCTATTTCATTAGCGGTTGTAAAGATAGTATTTCTACGTAAAATGCGCCATTCATCTCATTCACGGGCGAAAGTTCTATTTACAGCAAGGGATAGCTGTTGTTCCTTTTCGTTACTGCGGCTAAACTGCGGCGATAGCTTATGCAGCCAAGCCCCTTTGCCTTTTCCCACCAACACGCCAGTTCTTCCTTGGTAAGATTGTTCTTGCAGGCAATCTTATAGAGCAAGCGATAGAGCAGCCTGCTTGCATAACGGTCGAGTTTCAACGCCTGTGTCATACAATACTTGTTACGGTTGAGGCTTTTAGCCGTGGCAAAGCCATCGACTCTGAATTTTTCCAGTCTGTTCAGAATCTCCCTTTCTACATCGGCGCGGCCTTTTTTTGCACACTTGCCCTTTGCAATTTTGGTTTTTGCAGCTGTACGATATCTGCGTTTAACGCTTTTGAACTTGTCGTTCAACGAAGAACGTCGCATACGCACCTCACCGGTGTAGCGAATTTCGTATCCCAAGAAGCCTATCCAGTCGATTTGTTCATTGTCGTCACCATCTCTGCCCCACAAGAAGGGGTTACGCGATTTTAGGTCCCACAATGCCGGGCGCACAGCACCGTTTGATTTTCGGCAGGCACTGTCGGCAACACTTGTGAAGGTATGATACAGCAGTTTATATTCCGTGAGTACATTTCGGTAGTTCTCCATGAGCCTTTCACACTCCTGCTTTGAAGTGTGCATCAACATTATGTCGTCACCATAGCGGCAGAAAAAACGCTCGCCATCATCCGTCAGCAGAATACTCTCTTTATCTACGCAACAGAGAACGACGTTTGAAATAAGGCCCGACAGGGCACCACCCTGCGGAATGCCTATCTTGCCAACCGAAGCATTGAACTCTTCCTGCGTGTAGCACCCCCGTTCAATGAACAAGCACTCATTGGGCGACTCATACATTCGGGGTTGCGCACTATTAAGCAGGCTGTCATTCTCTATGGCCACATTCTTGTAAAATGAGTATGAATTCAGGTAAGCATCAAGAATCCTTTCCACACTTCTGTACTCAAAGCCGCAATACCGTCTGTTCAGTTCCTCGGCAAATTTTGAAAAGCAACACCTTATTACATCGTGGTTTATTGTATCGAAATACTTTTGTATGTCACATTCTGCCACATATATATGCTGCCGCCTGCGAGCATTGCGATATATCTGCATATTCTCTAAGGCATTATCCCTGTCGGTAAACACAGCATCACTGCTGCCGTGATATTTGCGCAAGGGGCGATATGAAAGAATCTCCTCGTGCAATAACGGGTCGAACGCCTCGGATAGATATTTGCTGGCCAACGCTATGAGAAGTTTCTCGCGCAGCGACTCGAATATGCATATAGGGCGCATTATGGTCACACGCATCTCATCGACCTTCTTTTTCTTCCCCATAATCTTTATGGAATTGAATATCAATGGAGCATCTCCCATAATATCGTTGCGGACAGTCGATATAAAGGTATCGAGACGTTGCAGATAGGGGTATCTGCCGGCCAACTTGCGATGTTTCTTTATGGTAAGCGCTATGCTGCGTGTAAGAACTTGCTTGCCACTTCTCTTTTCACCGCTATTATCAATGCGTTCCTTCTTTTGGGGACGGAGCCAGGAATCGCGCGGGGGCATAAGCAGGAATATCTGCTCGGCAACGGTTTTCCTGTCATCACTCTTTTTGTATGTTTCCGTTGGCGAGATATTCTGCAGTTTGCCCTTTAGAGCAACTTTTACGCGCTCTTTTATAAGCAATTCAAGAATGCGTTTCTCCGATGCATATTCCACAAAAGACAGCATAAATGTCATTCAAAAAAGAAGAGAGTATGCCCGGGGGCATATAACGTACATCCAATAAATTGGATTGCGGGCCGACCGACATTGGCCACAGCCAAGCCTGAATGGTGCCATTCTTAAAACACCTGGACATCTTAGTTATAGGCCCCGAAGAGTCCGATAGAATCCTTTTTTATTATCATTTGTTATAAAGCAATAAAATATTGCAACCCGGGCTGAACTCTCTTCCTGTTATTCGTATTAAAGTTTCTCAAAAGTAACACTTAATGTTGATAACGGCAAATAACACATAACATAACATAATTCCGCATTCAGGTTTTTATAATATCGCGGAACTGCTTGGGCAGATACACATTGGGGTTGTCAGCAACAGCCTTGAACATTGGAGCAATCTCCCCGGGTGTGAAGCCGGCCTTCTTAGAGCACCCGATATTTGTTACAAGAAAGATTAGCTCGGGGTGTTCTTTTACAAAGGTGATAAACCTTTCCACCGCCTCTTTAATCTGTTCAACGGTCACACCAACGGTGGGTATAGCGTACGAATCGCCACACAGCCCCTCGATCTGGTGCTTTGAACGGAAACGGCGGTCGGCAATGTAGCCGGCCGATTCGTTGTCTCTTAAGGGAGTGCCGCCCTTTGTCTTACCGGAAATTTCCTTGCCGCTGCCGTATACAAGTATGTGCCCACTCTTTACCCAGCGGTCAAAGGTGGCCGGGGTATTCCTGTTTTCTAGTTTCAAACCGTCGAATTCGTTGACAATCTCTATGATATCCTGTGGCAGATAGGCCGATGCCTCGTGTATGATTTCCTCGGGTACTCCATAGTATGCTGCAGCAATACCGCCGGCCATACAGGCGATAGTATCGACGTCGCCACCATAGGAGATGGCTATTCTTACGCACTCCTCGTAGCTGTTAGAGTTCAGGAATGCAATGATAGCCACCGGGCAAGTATTCTCGGCCCATTCGCGTTCACGGCGCATTTTGTTTACATTGTCATACTCGTTTACCTTGCTCCAAATCTCTTCGTAGCTTAAATCGAGGTCATATCCGAACGTCTTTTCCACGAGTTGCTTAATCTCCTCCTTGTCCCTCTGCTCCTTTGCCATAAACACCGCTGTGGCAATAGCCTGCGCCCCGGTAATGCCTTCGGGCGAGTTGTGGGTGATTATGGCACTCTCTGTGGCAAGCGACATTGCTTCGTCAATCGACTTTGCCCAAAAGCCAATGGGACTCACTCGCATGCCACAACCATTGCCTTTGCTGTTGTTGGTAGCAGAAGGATTGTTTTTCCGGCGTTTTTTCCACTCGCGGAAAGAGTGCCCAAAACCCGCATAGATGTATCTGTTTCCCCAATCCTCAATAGCATCCGAAAAAGACCTGCCGTGCAGCAACGCATCGGCAATGGCCACGGTAAGCACCGTGTCATCGGTGAATGAGCAAGCGCTCCTGAATAGTTTGAACTTGGTGGGTATCTTTTCTGCAAACTCGTAAGTAGAGCCTACTATATCGCCAATGATGGCGCCGATGATACGGTTTTTGGAATCTGTAGTCATATATGTCTATTTTTCTTTGTGCAATATAGGAATAAATTTGTTCACCCACAAAAACAATTGCAGGTACTTTGTGAATTTTATATAAGCCATCACCGTGGCAAGGTGTGTTTTCACACACCCTCCAGGCGACTCTGAATGGCAACACCCGTGAAGTTGCAACCAATGTATTTGCCGAAGTAAGGACTTGCCTCGTCGGTGACCTTCAGAACACCTGCCTTTGGGATCTTCTTCCACCAGCTGTTCTCAATGAACGACTTGTCACGGTTGGCATCGACGAAACTGCGGAACTCGGGGCAGTACTCATACTTCACCCTCACGGCATCACAGGCAACCTTCCAGGCATACAAATCCCAATTATGCTCACCAATCTCCTTCACGGTAGCCTTACGCACCTTGCTGTAGAGCTTCGACTCGCGGTTGATTTCCTTCACCTCACGCCCGTGCTTGGTGGCAAGAATCTCGTCACGAAACTTTGCATTAGCCTCAAGCAAACAGCCTTCCGGCACCGGCGCACCCAATGGCAGGGTGACGCATACTTTCTCACAAACTGGATTTTTTCTTTCAGAACTGCTTATGACAATTATATATAAATAAGAAATAAACAAAAGGGAAAGGTTATAAAATATTAGTCCCTTTTTTTCTGTCGTAAAGATAATGCCATTTAGCGAACTGCACCATTCATTTCATTCACCAGTTTCCATTATCTTACGGAACTTAATGAGCAAGTGCGCGTTGGGATTATAACTGCAACGTATGAAGCAAGGTCATCTTGTCATCTTCCAATTGCATTTCATAGAAATAAAGTGAACCGTTCTCTTGTTCTATAGTAAGATACTTGCCCATTGCCAGGCAGTCACAAAAGAATATGGCTGTTTTCTCATTGGTACGTTTGAGCAAAACATCGGGCACACGGCTGTGCCCCACGACCTGCGTCCAGCCATTCAAAGGATTTTCAAACTCTCTTCTATCCGCCCAAAATATTCCGCCATATAGTTCATCGCCCCACCGGGCAATGCCACACGCAAAAAGAGCTTTTCTATCGCGGCATTTGTTTATCATTTCAACAACATCGTTACTATCGCAGCCGGGAAATGCCGTCTGAAACCACTCTTCCGTTACACCGGCGTGAGTAAAAAGCAGGCCACCGGAGCTATATACTTGCTTGAACAATGCAACATTTTCCTTGAATATCGCATTTATTTTGTCCATGGAATTTACCATAAATCTTGAACAGGCAGGGGCCCTGTCATAGATATATTGTACATCGTGATTCCCCAAAAGAAGCGTTACGCTGTGGGGGTGCTCCTTTTTAAACTCTATTATCTGCTTGAGATTCTCCACCACTTCGTTGTCCGGGACGTTTTTGTCATACGGGTCGCTGTAATCGCCCAAAAACACGAACCGGCCTCCCGAGTGCTTTTCTACAATATCTTTCCAACGACGCTCTCCGTGAACATCGCCAATAACAATTATTTCCTGTTTTTGCATACCATTAGTTATTTAGTCAACGGCAAAATTAGTATACAAAAACACCCTGCGCCATTCATTTCATTCACAAAGGCAGCATTTCAAGGAATTCATCGATGCTTTGAGGGCGACATTTTCGGTCCTTTTGTGTTGCCTTTTCTATACACTGCCACAGCTCTTTCGTAACAGGTGTTTTCATTTCCGAATCATCACCATCCTTTGTTACACCGCCTAACATAAACAGCAAAGTTCTTCCCAAGGAGTAAATGTCATATGTCTCGTCGGCAGATTCTATATCTTCACATGGAGAAAAGCCTCTGCTTCTTATGTTGGGAACAGAGGTGCAGTCACTTATCTTTTCTAAATTTCTATGAGCTGTTCCAAAATCAACAAGCACAACACGACCATCTTTTGCAATCATAATATTTGAGTGTTTCACATCCAAGTGAAGCATCTTTGCACTATGCATTCTCTTTAGGGCATTGGCTACTTGACGAATTATATTAACAGCTTCTGTCTCATCAAGTGCAGCATTGTCCGGCACATAGTCGCGAAGATTCTTGCCATCGATGTATTCCATTGAATAGTAAGATGTGTTATTCTCGTCAAAGACCTCGTGCACTTTTATTATATTGTCGCAATCGGAAAATTCTCTTATTTTTTCTGCTTCGCTGAAAAACTTATTGCGTACCTTGTTTATATTTTTTATCTGACTTGAAGAATTTATGACCTCGGTTGTTCCAAATGCTCTTTTCTGGAACTGATTATCGAAAAACTCTTTAATCGCTACTGTACGTGCAAAATCTTTACAATCCACTCCTATATATTTAGCTTTATATGTTTTACCAAAGCCTCCAAAACCTATCTCCTGTAGAATCATATACCGTCCTCCACATAGTTTTGTTCCATATGGTAAAGCGTTTTTTTCTGCAGAAACAATCTTTTCTATATCGTAATCATAGCTTTGAAGAAGTTCATTTATAAACTCCATCTTTCCCGCATTAAGCAGTAGTTTTTGCCTTTCCACCGGGGTTAAGGTTTCTCTTTCATCCGGCATATATATGTAACAGTCAAGTATTGTATCCCATTTAGCAACAGCGTTAATATTGGCGCAAGGAAACACTTGTTCTACAAAATATTCTTTTGTCATTTCTGAGATAAGGTATCCTTCATCGATATAATCGTTTTTTATTTCGTATTGCCATACCTCTCCAAACTCGAATCCTTGCGAAAGATCGTCGTTTATTACAAATATCTTTGGTTGATATTTTTTTATATCGTTAATGTTTACAAGCAAAGACTTGTGTATACAATTCACAGCTTCGTTTTTGCTTATATTTATTAACGTTTTGCCATACAAACAATAATATGGTAAAAATGAAGAGTAATTTAAAGAGTAATAATCAATTTTCTGCAGAACTGTTTGAAAGTTGTATATGTCATATCGAGGACGAGAAAGAAATTCTTTGAGCTGAACGATTTTCATACCTTGTTTGGGCGGCAAGCAAATACGTTTCCTCAAAATGCAGTTTATATCGAATTGAAAATCGGTATCAGCAAACTCTTCAATGGTGAGCTCATAACATTTTTTACCGGTTCTTATTTTCCGTAAAACATTTTTTGCAATGAATTTTTCTTCATCTGTTGCATCAACAAGTGTAATGTTAGAATTTTTCTCTTTTTGGGCATCAAGAACTAAAGCCACAAGTTGGTCGGGCATAAAAACAACTTTGCTCACACACCTTTCAAACACTGAATAAAGTTCCTTTTTTAGATATTCAAGATCGCATTGATGAATTAAAAAACACCCTTTCAATTCTGAATTGTGCGGGCGGTAGGTGAATTCAATCAATAGTTCTTTCAAAAAGTTTTTTTCAAAATTAACATTGTCGAAGAGAATAAAAGAGGGCTCAATATATTCAGGGAAACCAAAATGGCTGTTAAAGCATTTAAATTCACTCCATTTATAATCATCGGTCATAAGATCCATCTCTATATACGGCCTCTTCAATATAAGTGTATATAGAAAGTAAACGTATAGATATTCACTTTTTGAATAGGTGGTAGCAATCGCATCGCATTCATTTGTGTTTTTAATAATATTCCCGGGACCTGCTGCAGGGTGATAAATATTGTTGCTGCACTTTTTATCAAGCAAGCCACCAACAAATTGGTAAAACTCATTACACACGCTAGGTGAAGTGCCATAGAACTCTTTGTACATAGGCTCTGTAATTCGCTTCATTACCATCTCAAAAAGATATTGCACATTCTCATTTACAACATCTATAGGTTGTTGGCATAGAAAATCATAAAATTCGAATGCAGAAATGGTTGCGTGCGAATTTCCCGCATAGGATTTTATGTTCTCTTCAAGAATTTTTTCTATGATGTAGTATATAATATGTTCATTCCCCTCTTCCTCTTCGTCTTTGTTGGGTGTTGTGCACAGCAATACTCTATTTTTCCCGCCAAAGAAGTGGTCATCAACCTCTTCATTATATATCTGGAATGTGGAATAGGTAAAGCCATTCATTATATCATCGTACTCGCGGTACGCAACAACGAGCCCGAATGGAGAATGCACATTGTTTTTGTCGAGTTCAATATCCTTCTCAATTTTCAATTCCCCTCTTGCATATAAAGCCAGTAGCACCAATGGCATTATTTTGAATTTGCAATTATCGTAATAAATTTGCGAGTAAGCGTCCAATAAATCGCACCAATCTTTGAATTCTTTATTCGAATTTACTTGTTGATTATTTGATAACGATTTCAGAGAATCGGCAAAATTTTCAAAATCCATAATTTCCATATATTTCTTTTTTTTTGCAAAAATAACTTTTTTTCATATCTTTACAAAAGTCATATAACTATAGTAAAAATAAATCTTTTATAAGTTTTAGGTAATTACAGTTTGATATATGTAAAAAAACACGACTATGGGAAATCGCAGTTTAGAAGAATGGGAAGAATATGATACGATAAGTTATTTAGCAGCAATTCATATGCTACTCGATGGAAAAGAGTTGAATTTTTACGAACACGACGATATTGAACAGCCTGGTATAATGGTTGACAATGAATATTGGCAAGTGTATAAAATAAGAGCAACGGGCGAAGAGAGTGAATGGGGTGTTGATTGGGACACAATAAGACTAGTGATAAGACTCACCGAGAAAGAAGTAACCCTGTCGAGTGAAACCATTTCGCAGAAAGATGCTTTTGAAATCCTTCGCGCCATTTATGAAATAACCGATAGCGGAGAGTACGAAGACTTGTGGCAATTCCTTGGTTATGAAATTTCGTAAGAACAAGATTTTAAACACAAAAAATATACTATGATTTTACCCGACAAGATAGTTGAAATTTTGTTAGAGAAAGCGTGCTCTTGCATATCGGTTCGCGATCTTGCATCTGACAATGATTATGAGCGTTTCGCCTTGGCAATTGCAGATATCACAAACACTCCAGAAAAGAGCATAAGCACTTGGAAACGCGTGTTTGGTCGTTTGCGACGCACAGATGGTGGGCGATACGAAACCTCTCCTGGCACTTGTCAGATTATTGCAGAATTTCTTGGCTGCACAACCTGGACAGAGTTGTTCGATAATACCGATGAAATATATGAACGTTGCAGTGGCGCGGCAAGAGATGTTACTATGTTTGTTGACTCTAACGATGAAACTCTTTTTCTAATCAAAAACCTTAAACATGGAGACCGCATAAGAGTTTACTATTATCCACACAGGGAACTTGTGTTGGAATTCATAAGTGTGAATCGTTATAAAGTAGTAGATAAAACAAAGAATGTAACTCAATTAAATAATGGCGACATATTGGAAATTCCATCTTTTATAAAGCATCATCCATTCACTGCCACTATGGTGAAACGCAACAATGCCATCCTGGGACCTTACCACTCGGCAAGCTCACATACTATAGAGGACGTTACATTGTTAAGTCGTAGGTAAAAGCAGTATTGCTACGGCAATTGCAAATAGAATAGAGAAAAAAGAGTTTGGCTGTAATTAAATAAGTTTAATCTATAGCCGTGAATGAGATGAATGGCACACCTCAATAAGTTGGTGTATCTTTACGACAGAAAAATAATACTATGAATAAAGAATTTGCAAACATTCCATTTTGTGCAGAGATCATTAAGTTGCTGTTCCCAAGATTAAAGGGTAAGTTAAGTTGTGTGCTACAACAACCATTCCAACATTTCAATGAATTTTTAAGTGTTGATTACAATACTTTTATCTCTTTGAAGAATGCAGGCCCTGCAAAATGGGATGCATTTAGAAAAGTCGTAGAGTTCTTGTCAAGCAATGAGGGGCAAGACACGGTTGTAGATGTTTATAACAGTTGCATTGCCATTCACGAATTTCCCGAAAACTTATCAGTTGACGAGGAGGAGTATTCTTTAGAGAAAAAGATAGATATAGCTATAAAACAATACATTGCAGGTGTTGAGGCTATTGCAAAATATAAAGGTAGTATAAGCAGAGACCTTGAATGGTTAAAAATGCTTTTCATTAACCGAAATACCAAAGAAGAAATTGCCGAGAAACTTAAACTCACCACGGAGAGGGTAAGACAAGTGAACGTAGAGCTTGTTGAAAAGATTTATAATAGCGAAATAAAATCTGCTGAAAATTTGAAGTTCTCACCAGTTTTTAAGGAGAAAATAGAGGAACTCATATCTCACATTCCCACTATTTGCTCCCATAAAACATTGTGCGAAGCTCTACAATGTAACAACTATGAGAAGACGGTTGCAAGCGTGTTTCTGCCATTGAAAAGCGCACCAATGGATAATAGGACATTGACAGAAACCGGATATAGCACTTTTGACCAATTATATTATATATCTAAAGAAGATAGCATTTTGTGGGCAAGAACTTATATTAAGGCCCTATGTGGCGTGTTAGGTTATAACTCGGATATTTTCGATGTGCGTCCTTTGGATATAGATGAAATAATGAGTTTATTGGAGCAAAACGATACCGAATTTGTTTTTGACAAGGATATTGTTCTTGAAATTTTGGAACAACATACCTGGGTGGAGCAACTCATATTAGACGACAAAGTAAAGTATCAACTAAAATATGAAAAGCTTAAAGGCTACCAACAAGTAGCTCGCATTGCGTATGAGAACAGGCCTTCGAAACTAAATATAAAAGATATTGATACTATTAACAGGGGTAAGCTAAATGACAATCAGGCAAGATCTATTATAAACAATATAAATAATGCAAAAACAAAGATTAGTTGGCTTGTTTATGGTGGCAAGAATGGTTGGATTGAATATAACGAGTCCGGCGAAACAAGACTAAATGTAAAACGTGCGGTTGAGCAGTGGATTGCAAACAAGCAAATGTTCTATATAAAGGAACTGCTATCGGATTTAGAGAGGATGGGCTACACCAATCTGAACGAACTTACAATTAGGAGCTATGTAACGGACAACTGTGCCGTTGACAATAATGAACACGATTGTTTTTGCAACTGGGAATACATTCAAGATTATAAAGACGGGCATTCGTGGAGAAAAAAATCGCAACAAGGGTTGGTAAATTGGGCAATAAGAATGGTTCACGGTTATTTAATGAATACTCCCGAGTACTCATTGCCAATTTCCGCAGTAAACCACAGATTGAAAGAAGATGCCTCAAAGACAGATGAAGGATATGAAATGAGCCGTAGTGTAGAGGCCTATCTATTGCGTTACGCCGAGGGTAAAGAGGGAATCTTTAATATAAAAGATAAGGTGGTTCGGCTTACAGAGAGAGGCAGGAAACTGGAAGACGAAGAACTTAAAAAGATTGCTGTACGCTCTCGCAGACCTGGTTATTACGATGTCGTCGTATCGAAGATAATGGCATTGTTAAGTGGCTCAGGTAATGGCGAGATACGCCTTAATGACCTGCAAAAGGAGTGTTCTGAAGATATTGGTGACAATGCCATAACTGCTTTCTATAGGATTGTTGATCAGTATCTACCCAAGCAGGTTATAAAAATCTACAAGGAGGGCAAGCCTTATCTTAAATTGGAAAAAGAGAAGATAGAGTATGCCAAACCTATGGTTATTATACCTGTTGAAGATGATAAAACACAGGTCGAAAACCTCGTTGTTGTTGAAGATAAGCACGAGAGACACATTCGTGAGGCCGGCAAACCGATAGTTGTAGATTGGGAGGACTTGCGCGAAAATATCATTTTAAACCTCAGTTTCTTTGCCAAGCAATGGGAGCTTGCATTCTCTTTCGAAGAGAGTGTCGATAAGTTTATACGATTCATTAAGCAACTTGACATACATAAAAACAACCGTTTGGCTGTACAGCTGCCACGTAATCTTGTGCAATTATGGAACTATCAGAACGACATTTACTCGTATATGGGATATATGACAAATATTGTTATCTGTTACGAAAGATTATTGAGAGAGATACATTTTGATAATACAGGCTACATTCTTAATGTAAGCGGACTTGGCGATACCATAAATAATATAGCAGATATTTGCGCTTGGAAAAACCAATACAGCACCGATGTATATCATAAGAGTTTGCGTAAAATTAAATATGAACGCAACAAGATAGCCCATGGAGAAGAGTTTTCTCATAATTTGACAGAGATAATATTAAACACATCACATTATATTGCACTATACATCTATACCGTAGCGAGATTTTGGCACGAGAAAAAGGATTGATTTTTCATATTCCTATCTTAAAGCCACAGCACCAGTGCTGTGGCTTTTTCGTTCGATTCAAGACAGGCGCAATTGGCTCCGTGAATGAGATGAATGGCACACCTCGTAAAGTTGGCTTATCTTTACGACAGAAAAAGAGAAGAACAGTTAATCACATCTAAATTTCACTACTATGAAGAAGCAAGGAAACGCAGAGACAGCAGCACGCATCGATTCACTGATGCAGAGTATGTACAACAATTCACTCACAATGGAGGAGTTAAATGCCATATACATAGAGCTCAATGAATTGAAGAAGGAGTACGACCTCTTCGATGTGACCTTTGAGGAAGGCGGTTGCAAGGGTGTGAAGGATATTGCAGGCAAGGTGCGCGTGCCGGCTATATATAAGGAGTACACCGAGTTATATTCTTATGCTTGGGGTAGAAAGATGCCTATGGCCGCCGTGAACGGCGAGGGCAAGTGTGCATTGGTAGCACCAGACGGGACAGGCTCTGCACTTTGCGACTTCGACTACGACTGCATCTCGTATATGCACGGAACAAACAATATGTTCCTATGCCGCAGGAATGAGGGGGAGCAATCCAAGGTAGGTGTGCTCAATACCAAGGGAGAGGTTGTTGTTCCTTGCGAAATGGACTACATCTATGAGTTTGCCAACAACTTTGCCGCTCTAAAGAAGGGAGAAAAGTATGGCATAGTAACTTACAGCGGCGGTTTCATTGAGCCCATCTATGACGACGTGGAGGAGAAAGACGGTTATATAACGGCCAGCAAGGATGGCGTGTGGGGATACATAACCGAAGAGCTCAATTTCATTGCCGAAGACGACGAAGAGGCTATGGAGAACGCAAACTTGCTTGCATTATTCGAATATTAAGCATTTTGAGGAGAGGATTGACGAAGAGTGAGGCTGCCGAGGTGGGGCACATAAGGCAGCGGGCATTGATGCACCGCGGTGACAAGAGGGGGGAGTTTGTAATAACGTATAAAAATATTTAACGTATAAAAACATTTGTGTATGAGAAAGTTGAAAATAAAGAACAATAGTCCTATAAAAAAGATAGTAGCCAACTCCGTTACAGGTGAGGGCTCCATAATAACAGCACTGGAGAGGGTTGTGGAGGCAGCGCACGACAGTATGCTCGACGAAATACTCCTCGACACAGCAAAGGAGTCGTTCGCACTGCTCGAGAAAAGACTTTCCTTTACACGTATGCAGGCAATAATCGTTGCGAAAATAATTGATTCTAACCACGTAGTGGAGACTAGCGACATAGCCGATTTTCTTGGTATAAGAAACATTCGTATGCTCACATTTATGGATGAGATTGACAATTTGTTGAAGCGTCGCATCATTCGTTACAAGCAAAACAATTTCGAGCACGGCTATCTCATTCACATAGATGCTTTCAAAGCATTTATGAACAACAAGGAGTATGTACCTACCGAGAACAAAGGGCTTACCACCAAGGAATTCCTGGAAATATCGAGTAGATACATCAATGAATATTCCGACAGCGAGGTGAACTACGATGAGTTCGAGAACAACATATCGGAACTCGTGAAGAACAACGGCACTCTGACATTGTGCAAGAAGATGGCGGGTCTGGAAGCCGAGGAGATGATTCTTTTTCTCTATTGCTTGATAAAATATGTTTACGAAGGCGACCGCAACCTTGTGGGGCACGAGTATTGCAGGCTGTTTGAGAGAAACAAGTTCTCATTTATGCAGCGCAGCATAATACACCGCACAAATATATTGTTCAGGAACAATCTGCTTGGCGATGCGTTGGGGCAGGACTTTTCTCCTCGCGAGGCCATAAGCATATCGGAAGAGATACGCGAGTATATAGACAAGGAGCTCAATATATCTTGGGAGAAGATTGATGATTCGTACCGCAAGGGATTGCTGTGTGCCGGCGACATAAAGCAAAAGAAGCTGTTCTACAACAAAGAGGACCGTGTTTCTATAGAAAAGCTATGCGATATGCTGCAGCAGGAGAACTTCGCAGCCATTCAGCAGCGCCTTGGGGAGTGTGGTATGCGCAGCGGGTTTGCCTGCCTTTTCTACGGCGCACCGGGCACAGGAAAGACCGAAACAGCATTACAGTTGGCACGCAGCACGGGCAGAGATATAATGCAGGTGAATGTTGCCAACATCAAGAGCAAGTATGTGGGCGAGAGCGAAAAAAACATAAAAGGTATATTTGCCCGTTACCGTGCCTGTTGCGAAAAGTGCGAACAGAAGCCTATACTCCTGTTCAACGAGGCCGATGCCATAATAAACAAGCGCAGCACCAATGTAGACCATAGTGTGGACAAGATGGAGAATGCAATACAGAACATAATACTCGAGGAGATTGAAAAGCTCGATGGCATTCTCATTGCCACCACCAACCTTGTCACAAATATGGACAGTGCCTTTGAACGCCGTTTCATATACAAAGTGGAGTTCCACAGGCCCGATGTGGCTACAAAGGAGCGCATATGGCAATCAATGATCAACGACCTTGACTGCGCCGATGCCAACGCACTCGCAAGCGAGTTCGACCTGAGCGGAGGACAGATTGAAAATGTAACACGCAAGCAGTTTGTCGACAGAGTACTCTACAACGAGCAGCCGACACTGACAAGGCTGCGCGACTACTGCAAGCAGGAGTCGATGAATGGGTATCAACAGGAAAACCGCCCGCGGATTGGTTTTAATTAATATTTTGTTTAACTTTTAAATTTTACTATTATGACAAGAAGACGTTATGAGGTAACCTACACATTGGGCAACACAAGATGCACACGCACACTTTACCTTTATGGTGGGATGGAGAGTGAGGCCTTGCAGGAACTGCGCCGCCTGCACTCCACTAACGGACACGACCCCGTGATACTGCGCATAGTACCGGAGTAATCTACACGCAGGGCGGCTTGCCCGCCCTGTTTTTTAATTATTTGTGGAAAATCAAGAAAAAGAAGATTATTGATAGGTTATGATTAGCAACAATGAAAACAACCGGTCACTCACCCGCGAGGTGTTGGAGGAATTCTGCAACAAGTGTGCCGATATGAGCATATATGCCAAAGACTCGGATGAGTACATTGCAGCCCGTTCGGAACTTTACAGCAAGGTCTGGGAATACAGGCATATATCCGATTATGAGCATATAGTGAAAGAGGGCGGCAATGAGGGGGTTAAGAACGAGTTTCTCAACTACCATATTGTGCCACCTGTTTTCGACAAGGTGATAGGCGGAACCAATGCGGGCCGTAATTATATTGTAGCAAATGATGGAAAATATGGTATAGTAAAAGGCGACGGGCAAGCAGGCTACGTTATACCCTGCATATATGACAAAATTGAAACACTCGACACATTTTGCGACATCGTCAAATTTGAATCCAACGGCAAGTGCGGCATCATAGAGTTTTATGGCAACAGATCGGCCGTTGTTACCATAGAACCCATATATGACGAAATAGCGGAAACCGGTACCGGTTTCCTTCTGCTTGAAAAAGATGGCAAGCAGGGGCTGTATTGTTATGGCTACTTGTTGCCTGCCGAATATGACAGGATTTTCATTCCCGAGGTGTTAGGGTGGATAAAGGTTCTTAAAAACGGTGTGTGGGGCTATATTGATGCAAAGAACAACTTTACCAAAAAGCTCGAGGAGGCTTTTCTGTACAGCGGTTATTAAAAGCCTGATTGTTGCTATAAATGTTTGTTGCAAATTTTTAAAAACGTATATTCGCAACATAAACTTAAAAACCGACCAACTATGGAACTAAAGAAACATACACCCGAGGAATTTGAGCTTATGAGTGATGAGGAGTTTGATAATTACGAAACCAGACTATTTGACATCGCTAATGAAATTGGGCTCGAAAGGAGCAGTATAGAGGAATTGGAAACATCACTGCTTAACATTAAGAAACTTGCCGGAAATAAGAAAGCAAAGTACGGACACAGCTATTGGCAATGCAGCAAGCAAGAGGCCAAATGTATGAGCAACATTTTGTCGGCTGCGGAAAAATTCAAAAAAACATTCATCAAAGAGATTGCGCAGTTCATAGGCAACGGTATGCTTATTCTTTCCCGAGCGATAAAGTACAAAGATTTCTATGGAGAGGAGTATGTGATAAAATACATATACAAGGAGCGCTGCTACGACCTATATGATGAATGCGAGTATACCGAAGTGATTACTTGTGCAGAAACACCCGGCAATGACGAGAGTATTGAAATGCACCTGCTTCCGGTGGATATTCTAATAAAAATAAATCAAAAAATAATTAACGACAACGCCCTGCTTGTGTCCGACGAGGAATTGATTGCCAGCAACATCGATAGCGAAGAGATAAAATTATAATTAAAAACAGACAAGCATTAAACGGTTTTATTATGAAACTGTATCACGGTTCAGCATTTCTATTTGATAATTTCAGCTTGAACGATGCCGGCGAAGGTACCGGGCTTAAATTCGGCTATGGAGTATATCTGACAGAATCGGAAGCATCGGCAGTACACTACTCGCAACCCCGTGGTTTGGAACCGATGCCCAATCATTACCTATACACGGTAGAAATCCCCGAACTGACAAGCGACAACCACCTTGTTTCGGCAAAGCCTGTGCCCGAAAGCATCGTGGCAAGGGTGGAACAACAATTAGGCGTAAAGGCCCCCGATGCTGTGAAGAGCGCAGGAAAAGAGTTCCGCAAATGGATTGGCACCACACAGACAGGCGCCAAGAAGGCCGGCTACGAAGAGGAGAAACGCGCCGCAGAGCTCCTCGATGGTTTGGGTGTCATTTACAATGTGTGGCCACAGGCGCAAAGCAAGCCCGACGGGCTCAAGAACATCGCAGTTTTCAATGCCTCACGAGTGCAGATTGTAAAAAGAGAAGCAATAGAGATTGAATTGCAAGCAAAAAAGTGGGTGCTCAAAAACAGAATGGCGATTTAACAATGAGCAAACACAGCGTAGCTAAATTCATAGAGAAGAACTACCCCGAATATTGGGGCATTTCATCGTACCCCGCAGAAGAGTGTGCAGTATTCTGCTCCACACACGAGGAGTGGGGAATATTCAGCAATATGGCAGCATCGGCCATTGTGGTCGAAGGTATTGAATTCAAATCGAGCGAACATCTGTTTCAGATGATGAAATTCAACACCCCCGACATTGTAAAACGAGTGTGGAACGGTATCACAGCCAACGAAAAGAGGAGCGGCAATATAAAGATGACCGCCAAGAGCTACGAGCCAGCAAACCGCCGTGCCGACTGGGGTGCGATGATTGTAGATGCCATTAAATTCTGTATGGTACAAAAATATGCACAATGCCCGGAATTCCGCAACGAACTGGAGCGAAGCCGCAGGCTATACATTGTGGAAAAGCAAGCCAACCCAAAGAAGCAAGCCGATGCGTGGAGTGCAAAACTTTGTGGCAATGAATGGGTAGGCCCCAATCTCACCGGCCGGCTGCTGATGGAGTTGCGCGACAACGGCACACTCACATATACTTTGCCCGACGATGCTTTTGAGTTTATAGCCATATTAAAAGAATGCAACGGTAATTGAAATGCTTCACCACCCGCCCTACTCGCACAAATATGATATTATGCGGCTGGTTATGAGTTCGCCCTCGCCCACTCCTTCGCCGCTGGTGGTGTTATAGAGGCATATTTCAAATTTAAGGTCATCCCAAATGAGCTTGCCACGGTTATCATCGTAATAAGCCTGCAGGTTGTTGCAGAATGCATTGAAACGCTTTATGGCATCGTCTTTCTCGCAGGGGTTGGCGGCAAAATCTTCATTCAATGCCGCCATTTCCGCAATGCTCTCCTGTGGCAGGTATGTAAGCCTGTCGTTTACAGATACCACAAAGTGTGCCACGGGACCATCGAGATCGCAAGAGGTAAATGCCGGTGACATAAGCGTCACCAGCATTACCATAAATATATTCTTCATTATCCTTTTCATAGTTTCATCTATTCGGCAAGATTGTCGGTTTCATCCTCCTCGGGGATAATCATCTTGCCATTGTCAAAGATTACAATTCTGTCGTTGGCACCATTCTCGGATGTTACGGCTTCGATACCGCGACGACGTTTTGCCTTGCTTGGTATGATGAGGCCCGCATCGTAGTATGCTGTGGTGAACTCCTCTATGTTGCCATATGTAAACTTGCCTGCGGCATACACAAAGATACGATAGTAGTACTTGGTATCGGGCATAAGGTTGAGTGGCTGCGAGCAATAACCGGTATTCATATTGAGCGTTACGGCTCCGTCGCGATATACATTCTCGTTGCCTTCGTTCAGGTCCACGACACTGAAGGAGTATTCAAAGCCTATGTACATATCATCGTACTCCTTGGCATCGATAGACTCCAGCACGTTGCTGTTTACCTTGCCTCGCAGTATGGTCCACTCATCGTCGAGCACGGCAGGGAAGGTTTCGAGGTCGTAATTGTCGAGCGGTTCCTTCTCCACGGAGAAGCTCTTTATTGCGCCACGATACATCTTCTTGTCGTTAGCGGTCATTGCCACAAAGCGGTAGTAGTACTTTGTGTTCCACGCAAGATTGCGCAGCTCGGCCGAATATTCGCACTCGCCGTCGTAAGGAATATACGTTACCACGGCTTCGGACATATCCTTGTTCTTCGATACCTCGAAGTATATCATATACTGCTCGTCGCCCTTGTTGACAACCGATTGTTCAAGACGTTCCTGCAACTGGCGTGTAATTGAGCCTGTCATTGTCACCCTGTTTTTAGTTACTGTGGATGCCATTGTGGTGGCCATCAGTTGCAGTCTCAATGTTTTGAACAGATGTATCGACGTTGTGTATATCTCCACATCCTCATTATCAACCTCTACATACAGTTTGTAGCGGTAGTAATAGGTTGTCAACGGGCTCAAGTCGTTCAGTTCATAGTTCATTTCGAACACTCCCGGGGATGGTTCTATCCAGGTTATATCCTCGGTTATATCCTCGCTCGTGGCATTCTCGTCAAAGTCTTTGTTGAGCGTAGAATATTCAAGTACAATCTTGGCGTCGCCGTTGGCATAATCCTTGAGCACATCGGCCGACAGCAGAGCCGATTCCGATGTAGGCCCGGCTTTGAGATTATCTATTGGTGGCGGCAGGCGGAACTCCTCTACACTCGATTCGTATTTTGTGCCATTGCCGTCGTCGTAAACCACCTTCACATAATAAATTTTCTCGCGTTCCCAGCGGTTGTCCTCTTCCACGGTGATGTCATAGTCGTCCTCGTCGCTGTCGCGTGTGATATCCTCGGGCTCCACCTCTATCACCTCGCCGGCATCTATGAGCAGCCTGTTCTCCGATACTAAGAATTTGTATTTTCCCTTGTCCGAGATGTTGCCGAACCCTTTGTCGAGCTTGGCAAAGAAGATGACGTTTGTGTGGTTGGCATCGCCCTCAACACCATAGAACACCGGCTTTGTTCTGAAGCTCGTTTGCAATCCCTTATAGGTTTTGCCCGTTTCGTGGTCCTTGACAACGGCGTTGAAGAAATACTCGGTGTCGGGCTGCAGCTTGCCGTCGAGGCTCAGTTCATAGCCCACAAGGCGCACGTTGTTCAGATGATCAATTACCGTTGTGCCCTTGGGCGAATAGGTGAAACCTACGCTGAACCTGTTGTCCACGTGGTTCATATCCTCGGCATCGTAGATGCTGCTGTGGAGGTCGGCATTGAGTGTGGCACCCACGGCGGTAATCTCGGTGGCATCCTTTGTTGTGGGGGCATAGTACTCGAAGAAACCGCCCGGCCACGAATTGCTGTACATATATACGTCGTTCACGCTGTCGTATATGTAGGCCTTGACGTTGAACTCGTCGCGCGGGAACACACCGCGTGTGGCCGATGTCTGCATCACATTGCTGTCGGGGCTACGGTTTTCGAAAATCTTTTCGGTCTTTAGCACATCACCCGTTTCAACATCCACAAAGATGATACCACCCTCGGTGATGTAGGGGTTGCTCAAGGCATCGGCATCGAACTCGGCTACAATGTCGGCCCGCTCGTAATTCTTTTCATACTCGGTGAACTTAACCTTGTATGGCTGATAGAACTCATCGAACTGCCCCATCACTAAATTGCCGGTGAAGAAGGAGTTATAAAGCACGGGATAAACACCTATCTTGCGCCCTTTGAGCAGAGGCTCGTTGCTTATGTCAAAATTGAAAGAGACATCTTTCTTGCGAATTGCATTGAACCTGCCCGCACCCTCGTGCAGATACTCGAACTGCCCGTCGGGCTCCACACCCGGCGATATATCGAGGAACAGCATATTAAGATCGTACGGGAATATGAGACCATATTCGTTCTTCAACGTTCCGCTGTAGAAGCCCTCTGCCATTTTTCTGTCGTCTATGGCTTCGGTATTTGGTGCTGCGTTCAAGCGATAAATTTCAAAGAACAGGGTATTTTCCAAGCCCACCTTTTCCATCCACTCGCTGGCAGAAAAGCTCCAGGCATCGTACCCCACCGAGAACTCCACATCGAACAGCAAGCCCCACTCCACTAAGAAGAAAGTGCCCTCGTTGAGCCCTTTGTACAGTTCCTCGCGCTCGGCAAGCCACTCGGGCACGTCGTACAGGTCGTAGTCCCTCTGTCCGAATTTATAGGTGAGCTGGCCGCTGACTTTAGGGCCGGTTCCAAACTTCAACATAAAACTTACACCCTCGCCGGCTATGCCCACGCCCACCTTGGTGTGCAGGGCCACAAAGAACTCGCCGCTGAGGCTAGCCTCTCCCGATGCGCCACTGCTGAAATTGAGTGGGTTGCTATTGTTGTTTTCTTTATTATCTACCCAAACGACCTCTCTGTTAAGACCGTCGATATCTATACCTGCCGTGCGCGAAATGCCAAATTCGGCTTCGGCGTGCAGTTGCGCCTCGAGTTTATAGTCCCACGTAAGACCAAAATCCACGTTCACCGTTACACCGGGCAACACCACAATGGGCACCTTTACCGAAGCAAAATCGAGCGAGGTTTTGTCATTCTCGTCAGGCGAGATTTCCACATCGGCATCCACGCTCACCTTGCCGGTTATTGAAGCATCTACCGTGCACCTTATCTTCTTTATGCTCTGCGCCTTGTCGATAATTGCCGAAAAGTGCGCAGACAATGCAGCCTCGCCCTCGAGGCTAATGACTAAAGGGCCCTCTTCCTCGTCCTCCTTAATCTCGCCCTTTTCAGTTATTACAATCTTTTTGTCGAGTTCCTTGCTGTCGCCCCACGAAACCACGGTGTCGAGCACCTCGCTTTGGGCACGCGTCACAATGCGCTTGCGCACCTCCCTTTTCTCTATTATGGAGTCGGGGACCTCATCGGTACCCTGCACACCCGTAACACCACCGGTGTAGAGCACATCGAAGATATCCTCGAGTGGCAGAGTGCCGCAACGCATCTCAACCAAGCCTTTAGAATAGTCGGCACGCATATTCTCCACGCAGCCCATAAAACCGTAAGGCAACTTGTCGCGATATATATTACAGATAACCTTCTGCCCTATTTTGGGTACTTTGGTCTTGGTGAGGCAGTCTATTCTGAAATATATCGTGTGCAAAGAATCGCTGTCCACAATATATTGAAACAAGTCCTCCCCTATTTCAAACACGCCTGCGGCATATTCGGGTTCGGGCAGGTTGAAGAGCAAGCTATCTACCTCCTGCATATAATATGCTATATTCTCCTTGAACAGGGCGCCGTTGAACACCATTTGCACGGGCTCGTCATACTCATTACCCAACGAATCGGTGGCCGAGAAGGTTATCTTCCAGTTGCCGCCCTCGGCAAACATAAAATCGTTGCCATCCTTACACATTGCCCCAAAGGACTTTTGCAAATCGACCTGTGCTGTTACAGTAGTTGCAAACAACATAAACAGTAACGACGCAAAAAACAATTTCTCTATAATCCTTTTCATCGTACCATCACTTTAGTTTTGAAACCCTTAACCTCCACAAGGTATGTTCCCCGAGCAAATTTATCCAACGAAATTTTTCTACCCGGGAGAACCACGCTGTCGAGCACCTTCTTTCCGGCAACATCGTACACCTGGATACTCTCGCCGCTGAGGCTGCCGTGGAACAATAGTTCGCCATTTATATAGCGCATAGGATTGTTTTCATCGGTTACAATATCATCATTGACTATTGCATCATCAATAAACTTTATAGAGAGCAATTCATCGCGACCGAAGAGATACATTTCTCTTGTACCGTGCACCTCGACATACTGTACGGCGCCTATGTCCTCACCTTTGGTATAGGAATATATATAGGAGTCGGCATTGATATCTATGTCGAATATTCGCCCATCGAGCAAAGTAAGCACCACTTTGCTGTACTGCTTGAGACCACCGTCGGCCACTGCCGCAGCGGCAAGCATCACTGAAAACAAAAGGAAAAGATACCTTTTCATATCATTTAATTTTTATCATTAACCACAATTCCATAATTTCTGCTTTTACCTCTATATCGTTTGAGGTCCGACAGTGTGCCGTATGTTTCACCGGTGAGTTGCAGCGACTCGAACACAAAACGCTGGTATGTGTCGGGGTTATAGCACTCTATGGTTGCTACCTCGCCGGGCCAGGTAGCCCTGATGCGCATTTCGAGATAAGGCACGCCGTGCGCCTCGCGCATTACAGCCAAGCCACGCAACTCGCCGTCTACCACCGCGGCAAGGCGGGTGGTGCCCATTGCATCGGTCTTTTGCTCGCCATCTATAACCAACGACGAATAGAGCACGGTTTCGTAGAGGAACTCGTTGTAATCCACCGCCTTCCAATCGAACACATTTACATAGCAACTGTCGTAAACGACATCTACCTGGTTGCCGTTGATGCGCTCGGCCTCAACCCTTACAAGTGCCCTGCCGGGCTTCATTGCATTCACCTTGCGACCTGCAAGTTCAATGGCATCCTCGTCGCCCTCAACCATCCAACAATACGACACAGGAATGGTGTCGGGCGATAGCTCCAAATCAAATGTTATACCATCTCCCACAATGAGGTCTATCTCGTGATGCGATATTCTCAATCCGTTGACGGTGGGCTGCTCCACCTCGAAATTGAAGAACTCTCCACAAGAGCAGAAGATTGCCGTTATAAACAGCAGGAATATGTTACCTATCTGCTTCATTTCAATTTATGTTATATTCAAACAATATATCTATTTGGGTAAATCACTCTTTAGCTTCACTCTCGGCAGGTATTGTTACCTTCACCACGTTGGAATAGGGCGACAAGTGGCCTTCCCTGCTGCGCACTCTTATGCGATATTCGGCAGTGTCGCCGGGCTCCATATGAGCATCGATGGCAGTAATCTCGTTAATGTTCACCGACCTCACATAGCGGAATATATCGTCGTTGTTGTGGCAGCGGTATATACATATGTAGAGCCCTTTGTCGAGCATATCGCGGGTGATGCCGCTTATATCCCAAGCCAGATGCACCTGCTCGTCGTCGGGCCTGAATGTAGCACCCATTCTTATCACCAGCGGCAGCATTGTTTCTCCTTTGAAGAGGAACGATGTTTCATAAGATGGCTCTGATGTTACGCCGCTCTCGTTCATTGTTTCTATATGATAGTAGTAACGCGCCTTGCTGTTGGGCTCGGGCGAGTCGGTTACAAAGAGGCGGCCGTTCTTCACGGAATCCTTTGTGAGCACGCCTATGAGCGAGTTTATCTCCTCGCCGTGCAGGCGGCGATATACATAGTACTTTTCCACGTCGTCCTCGCTTGAGGGGAACCATCGCATATAGACACGCTTGGTATCCTGCCACACAGAGTCTATGCGGCAAGGGCGCGGTGCATCGTAGTTCTTGCGCTTTACGGCGAGTATCTCGGAGAAGGGCGACTCGTTGCCCGAAAAATCGAATGCCTTCACACGGTAATAGGTGTACCGCTGGGTAACGCCTGTGACAGTCAAAGTGTCGAACACTATAGGTTCACGGCTCATCTTGCCCCTCTTCTGCAAGAAGGTGTGTGTGCTGTCGTTGGCATAATAGAGGTTGTAACCGGCCACGTCGGGTTCGGGGTTTTTGTTCCACTTTATAAGCACACTGCCGGTGGGCGACATCACATACTGCAACCCCGTTGGTGCCACAGGGGGAGTGAAATCGGCAATAAAGAGTTCTTGCGGCATTGAAGCTGAGGAGTTGTTCAATGTATCCACGGCAACAACGGTAACGTGGCCTGTACCAAGGAAGGTGACCTCGCAACGGAACGACTGCATCTCGGGGTCGAGCAACTGCTCGTTGAGTTTCACCCACATTGTATCTACCTGCGCATTGTAGTAGTAGATGTTATAACCCATAAAGTCGGGTTCCTGTATGTTCTTCTCCCAAATGATATCGGCCATAATGGTGTTTTCGGTGGGACGCTCCACATTGAACTGCACGATAACAGGCGCTGTAGGTGGGATGATATCGACCAATTGCGCCTTGTGCACCTCGCTGTAATTACTCTTCTCGCCAAAGGCGTCGTAACCACATATGCGATACTCATATAAACCGGGCTCAAGGTTCACATCCTCGAATATGTTTTGCGCAGTGGTTTCGTCTTCCTGTGTCATAAGTGTCATAAAGCGGTGCTCATTGAGCTTTATCCACTCACCGTTATCGCCACGGCGCTCTATGTCGTAGGTGCTGAAATTGTAGGACATAGGCCAGAAAAGACGGATAGAACGGCCATCTACACCTGTAGAGTCGGTTATCACGGGCTCGAACTTAACAGGTTTCTCATTTACATTCTTCACAAAGGCCGACTGATATACCATATTCAACTCCTCCTTGGGGATGTTGGTGGTTACGGTATATGAGTATTCGGCATTCTTCACTGCGGTGCTGTCAATGAACATAAGCGCCATTGCCCGGGCAAGGTCGGGGCGTATTTCAGAGAGCAACATAGCATAGGCAAAACGCGTTTGCTGCTCCTCATACACCTGCACGATACCCTCGGCACCATCGCTGCCTATGGCGCTGTTGAGCTCGGTACCCTTGCCATAGAGCATCTGCGCCGCAGTACCCGCAAGCGAGTCGTTGGCCTCGAAGCGTGCCTTCATCTCCTCCAATGTATATGGTTTGAGCGCCTTTTTAAGAGTGTCGGTCACACCTTTCCTATCTGTACGCAATATATTGTAACCATATCTGTTGGCAAGATACCAGGGCGCAAACTCGTCGGGGGCCCAACGCAACAGTACCCTGTCGCCTTTGGGGCGGGCAAGCACCTGCACCGAGAATGCCACCGTGGTGGTATCGCTACGGGTTGTATCTATGGGTTGCGTGAGCAAGTACTCCTCATACTCCTTCTGGCTCATCTTGTTCACATCCACAGCCTTTGTGTCTATAGTATCGGCCGGCACCACGAGTGCCTTGCGGGCTATACTCCTTATTGCCGGCTCCGCATCACCAACACCCACAGCCTGCGCCACCGAAGCCACAAGCAACGCAGCTGTCATCACCAATCCTCTCATTCTTATATATCCTTTCATATTTCGTTATTTTTCTATCAATATTCCAACATAGCCGTTATTCGATGCGCACGCTACCGCCAGCTTCCTCAATGGTACTCTTTATATCCTGAGCCTCGCTGCTGCTCACACCCGTTGCCACAACCGCAGGGAGGTTCTTGGTAAGGTTGTTGGCATCTAATGTGCCAATGCCGCAGGCAGCCTTCAGGGCCTTTATCACGGCAATCCTATTGGCACCGGCATTTGTGAGCACCACATCGAATTCGCTCTTTGGCGAGCTTATATTCACACTACCTCCCGCCTCCTCAATGGCACTCTTTATGGCTTGTGCCTCGGACCTCGTCTTGCCTGTTGCGATGACAACAGGGAGTTTTTTTATAAGAGTGTTTGCCTGTACCAAGGTGATGCCGCAAATAGCTTGCAAAGTCCTAATCACATTTATCTTGTTTGCTCCGCTACTTGTGAGAACAACGTCGCAGTCGGCAGCCTCAGCCTTCCTCTTGGCGGGCTCTGCCACCTGTACTCCGTTGTGTAGCACCACAGCCAGACCGCCGACATTTTCAATGTCGCGCTTAAGTGCCGCAGCCTCCTCCTGTGTGTCGAATGTTCCAACAACAGTGGGAGCATTGTCGCAGTATCTCTTTGCTTCGAGCAGGCCATATCCGCAATGGCTGCGCATAGCCGTGATAACATTCAGTACATGTGCACCGGCATTGTTCAGCTTCACAGCCCACGGTTTTGCCTTGGGAGCAAGGCCCAGTTCGTCGAGCATACTGTCGTACTTGCCACCCTTTGCGACGTAACCCTTGTTGGCACAATCCACTATGGCATCGATGGCAAGTTTCTTGTTTGCCTCGGTAAAGCCACGACCGGCCGCAGCCTCATTATTGAAGGCTTTAAGTGCACTGGTGCAGGCCGATACGTTACCGCCGAGCAGAACAATATTGAACTCAGTATCCACGGGATTGTTCTGCGACCAATTTGCAATGAAATTCAATGCCACGTCGGCCGAAGTAAAGCTTATGTTGGTGTTTGTGGCAGTATTCAAATGAAGATTAGATATTGAAATATTATCCAAATCGCCACGCAGATTCAGGAACTTGCCACGGTAGTTCAATGTCTGTATCTTGCAACTGTATATATTGAGGCTCGCAAGAATCATTAGCTCGCCCAACTTGTTCGAAGAATCGTTTATCGAAAGAACTTCGCCCGTGTGAGTTACCTTAAGCTTGGTGGTCACATTCTTTATTGCCTCGGCAAATACCTCACGGTTGATAACGGTATTTGTGAGGTCGAGGCTTATTGCCTTGCGTGCAAATTCCAGTTTATCGAGAGGAACCTGACCGTTCGACAAATCGTATATACCCCTTGTAGGTACAATGAACTTTCTTATGCTGTTCTCCGATGCATTGACATTTGTTACCGACGGCATATAGCTGAGCACTGTCAATATATCGGGCACGTTCATACCGGCGCAACTGAACTGGGTTACGCTCTTCACATCCTCCACGTGCAGATACTCCTTGCCGGGGGCATACTTGCTCTTGAGCGACTCATACAAGCGATAGCCCATTGCACGTCCCATTTTCAGGTCGTCGGTGGTACGTGTCTCGTGCAGGCCGAACTCGTCGAGCACCTCGTCGAAACGTGCACCCTTGGGTACCTCGCCCGAATATGCATATGGCAGCAGAATGTTGTTTGCCATCTGCTTCATCTCGCTGCTCAACTTGCCCACCGAGCCTGTCATAGTGGTGGAGTTTATGAACGAGAGCATTCCGTTAATTTTTGTATCCACATCCTCTTTACCTGTATTCACCCTCATTGTGAACTTGCGGTTGGGGTTGTCGTCAATCCACTTGTTTATCCACAAGAGCGGCATATCCACGGTTTGGAAGACAAGTTCAACAGGCTTCTCCTCGTTCATAAGCATCAGTTTCTCCATCTTGCAGGTATGTTTGCCGCTTGATCCAAATGTCAATGACTTACCGCTGAACTTAATCTCGGGAATATAACAGCTATGCAAGTAGAGCGAGCGGTTGGTGCTGAGCATCGTCAATGAGGCCGGAGAAGATTTTTCATCTGTGAAAACCATCAACGCCTCGGCGCCCAAATCGCCGTTCACAATCAAATCGCCGCCTACCGCCGCGCCACGTGCCGCATTCAGTATGCCATCATCGATGTACGAGTGCGACAGATCTATTCTCTTTGCACAACCACCATAATCATTCCGTAGAGTCTCGAGCAACGGGTTATTCGAGAGGTTAAGGTTATTTAATCCCTTGAGAGGAATGCTCACCTCCTTCATTTCGTTACCCGTGGCATCAATATCCTTGACATTAGGCATAAATTCAAGCATACCGCCGAGGCTTACAACCTCCATATTGGCACACTCGAGCGAGGTGAGGTTCTTCACATCGGCAGTGTGCAGGGCACGATAGCCAAGGCTGTCGGGGCGCAGTTTATCCTTCATATATTTATAGAAGGTTTCGCCCATTGCCGCACGCAGTTTCTTGTCGTTGGTTGTGATAACCTCCAATTCAAAATCCACCCCTTCATCATATTTTTCGAGGTTATCGCGATTGCTGCCATATTCCATACGGGTGGTGTGTCTGTTTTCGGGGTACTCGCTCCATTCGGGCCATCTACTGAACCAGTTGCGGTCATTTACAGCCCACACAAGCACCTTGACACCGGATGTACGCTGGGGAACACCCACGCAAAGCCTTGTGAGTTTGCAGTTTGAAGAGCCAAGCAGTTTCACAGTCATCACATTGCAACCGCTCACATCTATATAGCGTAGGTTGGGGAACGCAGATGTGTTGTAGGCAACATACGCTCTTATGTCGGGGTTACGTGCAATATTCACCTCAACCAGACTGCGCAGATTCAGGTAGTGCGACTCCCCTTCTCCACTGCAACGGAAATAGAAATATTGGCTGCCTTTGGGGCCTATTGAGTTAAGAGCGCAATCGGCAGCATAGAGGTATTGCAATGAGGTTGCATTCTCCGCGAAGAGCAGGCTCTTGAGCGATGCATTGCTCGACACATCTATTCTCTTTATTACTGTTGCCGCTTTCAAATCAACCTCGGCAATATCGCCAAGTGCTCTCTTGGCCTCGAACACCTGCAAGCGACCGAGGTTGGCAGGCATTACAAGATTGCCCTGTGTGAAGTTGTTGTCGCTGCACACAAGTTCTTGCAGAGAGGTGAGTCTGTCCATCACAAGTTCTGTGAGAGCATTGCCCGCACAATGCAACTTGATGAGCTTGGGACAAACATTGGGATAGAGAGTCTCAATGCTGTTGTTGTCGCACTTGAGAGAGAGCAGGTTGGGCATAATATCCAACGGCAACTCCGTCAGTTCGTTGTTGCTCACCTCCAACTCAATGATGTCGCTGTTGCTGTTTATATTTATGCTACGTATATTGTTATTATTGGCATAAACCTTTCTAAGTTTGGGGAAGCCGCTCAGGTCGAGCTCCTTTAATGCATTGTCATTCACGTTCAAAGACGTAAGTGCCGGCATAAAATAATCGAGATATTTGATTGATTTTATATCCAAGCCTTCGGCATCGAGAGCAACCTGCTTTGCCGCCCAATCGTAGAAGTTCATCTGTGCCTTTTCGGCAAGTGATGTGAGGTGGGCATTCAGGTTCTTGTCAAGGTCGTCAGTTGTAACATTCTCCTCCCTTCTCTTTGTCTCAAATGTCACATAGTAGTTGGGAGAGTTCATATCGTTTATTCTTGCAAGAGCAGAACTAATGTTCAATGTGGTAACATTGCTGGCAATAACATTGCGCATAGCCTGGCTTGCACCGTTGCGCACCTGATAACCTACCTTTATGTACTCCTCACGCAATTTATTGGCTGCACTTATATCCAATGATGCGAGATGGTTCAAACGCAGGTCGAGCCTCTCGATATTGGGGTTGTTGCTGAGGTCAAGTTCTGCAAGGTCGCAATCAATCACACTGAGTGTGCGCAGAGCATCGTTTGAGCCCAAATAGAGGTTTTTCACACCCTTGTGCTTTGTCGAGCTCCAACCTACGGCTGCATAGCCGTCGTCGGTTGTGTTATCGCGCACACGCATATCTATTTGCAGTGTCTTGAGATTGGGGTTGAACTTGAAGTCGAGTGTCTCCACGTACCAGCGCCTCATAGTAACCTTCTTAAGTTTAGGATTGCCCTCAAAAGTCAATGTCTTGTTGTTCTGCCTGAATGTGTTGTGCTCGCGGCCACTGTTATCGGACAAGGTGAGGGTTTCCAGATTAGGCATATTCTTCAATGCATCGAGCGACTCTATATATATATACTTGTAGCTATTGTATTCCTCATACCCACGTCGTTTGCGGCCATCCTGCAGATAGATGGCACTGAAATCGAGGCTCAGGTTGGTTATGGCGTTCATCTCGTTGATGTGCATACGGCCGTCCTTGTTGGTATCGTAGTGCTTGAGGATATAGTAACGCAGCACCTCGTCACCTATGTGTACATACTCCTCGGCCGTCACAGCCACATCCTGACCATATTCGTAATTACCACGGCCATTGAAATCGGATTTTATGAGCACCGTACGCTTTGAACTTGTCAATGGGCGCATACCGTAGTTGCTTGCATTGTAGCTGCCGCCACGGCCGCTCACAGTGGCAATGTTGTAGCCGTCGCAGAAACGCACGCGGGCCGATATGCTCTGAATGCGGTTGAGGAACGAGCTTGCCTTGAAGAGCGAATAGTCGCCAGTCATATACTTATAGGCTGTTGTTCCTGCACGACCGCAGTTGCTTTGTTTGAGGCCATACTTGCCCGGGTGGTCGGCGGCATATATGAGGCCAATCTGCCATACAGGCATCATTGCATAATGGGAGGAATATAACCATCCACCACCCTGATTATAAGGTTTCTCATATCCCTTGAGCATTGTACCATTGTCGGCAGCATCGGTAAACTTGAAGTCCCTGAAGTGCTCGTAATACTCATATTTTTCCTTTATCTCGTTTTCGAAATTCTCGGCTATATACGCATCGGACTCCATAGCATGCCATATATTGGCAATCACTCGTTGCGGACCATGAGCACGACTTTCACCTTCATCGTACGAGAACCAGCGTTTGCAGTAGGCAGGGCTGAAGAGTTTTTCATACTCCTCGAAACTCATTGACGCACCGTTGGCATTACCGTTGCGCAACCAGTTGTATTTCGGTTCAAAGGTTACACCCCTTGAGCCGTCGAAGTTACTCTGCCTCCACGTTCTCTTGCAGAAGTCGTAAGCGGGAGTGGCCTCGTAGGCAATGGCAGCTATCGAGTGCCAGTAGTTGAGTGCATAATAGGGGTTGTTGTTTCTTGAATCGCTTCCCCTGAGCACCACATTATCCACCTTGCAATAGAGCACCGATGTATTCTTTGAATTGGGCTCGCAGAACTTGTCGACAAGCCGCGGTGTTGTGTTCCACTCGTACTCCTCCTTTTGCACGAACTCTTGGAAGTTACTATAGCCGTTGTATTTGTAATCCTGTGTATATACCACCTCGGCAAAGCCCTGTGCATTGGATTTCAACTGCTCCTTGTACTCCTTTATGCGCTGCTCGGCCTCGTTCTCGCCATACATTTCGCCCACCTCCTTGTAGTAGTTATATAGGTCGCGTATAGCTTGATTGGTTGTGGCATCGCCGGCTTTAGCATCGCCCTCGGCAATGGCCTCGTCCATTTCGGCAAGTTGCTGTTCGTATGAGTCGATATCCTCTTTGGTCATTGCCATAATGCTCTTGTAGTTCTCCTCAATCATATCCATATACGAATTGAGCTGTGCACGATTCACGCGCTGAACCTCAAAGCGGTATCTCTTGCCCTTTACAAAGAACTCGCCGGGAACGGGCTTGTCTATTGTAACCGTAGCATATTTGAACTCATTACCATCTTCGTCAATACCCTGCTCCACAACCTCTATAACGGACAGATTCTCGTACTTCGAAACCTGTCCTTTGCGCAAGCCGGCACGAGCATCGGGCAGAAGGTAGCGGCCGGTAGCCTCGTCATACTCCTTGATGCTTGCCACAAACTCGTAGTCGGGGTTGTGCCAATAGTCGTCGCGCACGTGTGCCTCCATAAACGAGGGCTGTGTTACATCGTCGAGCGACTGTGTAAAGGGTGTGATGTTGGGCAGATAACCAACTACCTCATCATTTATGTTGTCGCTGAGCTTGCCTGTGCGGAAATAGAGATAACGTACGTCTTCAAACGCGCGGTGTTCCTCCTTGTAGCCCGAGAGCGAATCCTTGTAAATGGGATCGACCTCACTACCATCAACAATCTCCTTGCAGGTACCGCGCAGTTTCACGCGATAGAGAGTGTTGGGCTTGAAGGAGCCTGTTCGCAGCTCATAATTCTCTTTATCGAATGTGGGGTTGCTGTGTGTAATATATGTTGTGTATGCGCTACGCTCGTCGTCGGTGGGGTCACTATCGTCATACTCATTCATTTCGAAGTTGTTGTCGAGGTGGAACACATACATACGTGTTACGTTGCCACCGTCGCCGTCCATTCCGTTTTCCTCCATTGTGGCAGCCTCATCTACAAGTGCAAGTACCTTGTCTATCTTCATATTGGTGGTGAAGGTAGATTTTCCGTAACAAGATACCAAAGATTTGTCGCTCCAGCCCTTTTCGATATCCTCGTCGCCGGGCTGTACATCGCCAAATATCTTTATATCATCGAGCGGGTTGCCCATTTCGGGAACGCACACCTTACCGGCCTTCATCTCAATGGTAGATGAGAACTTTATGAGGCCGCCAAGCACCGAACCCTTGGCACGCATACGGCCATATACCCAGGTGGGATTGGGGAAACCACCTTGCAGCAGCGCACCCAGTGTCATATCCACCAAAGGTACCTTGCCTTTAAATATCCACAAGTCGATCATAAGGCCAAGCTCGCCCTTGAGCATTGCATATATCTGGCCTGTTGCATAGAAACCATTCTTGCCGCCGGCACGCGAGCCGTCGGTACATCTGACACCCTCTTTGTACTGCTTGAGTATGAGGTCGAAACCAAGCATACCCTCCACGTTGGCATAGCAGAATACGGCGTTGCAACCAATTTCGGCACCAAGAGCACCACCCACCATTATACCGCCGTTTATGTCGCCGGCAGGGCCGCCCTTCATTGTCTGTTCACGTGCAAGATCGAGCTTGCTCTTGAGGCTGGAGTCAACCTTGCCGTCGGCACCCTTCATACCAAGCGCCTCCTGCACCTTGTCGGGGATTGCAGGCAGCTGGCCGTTACCCGGGAGTTCGTTACCCAAGCATAGGTATGCATTGGCATAAACCTTGGCCCACACGCCTACGGGTGAATCCTTGCCCACCTCGAAGTCTATGAACGTGATGCGGCAACGCTTGGCCTCATCGGGCTCGCCCACATAGAGGTGCCAGAATGTCTTGTTCTGCGACGGGTAGTTGCGTATTTGGAACTCAAGACTTATGCTTGCTCCGCAGCCCGACTTCACATAGCCCTTGCTCTCGAGCTTGCCCGATGCCGAACTCTGGTTCTTCTGCTCGCCCTTGTTCTCGCTGTCGGCACTCTTCTGGTCGAGGGCCTGCAGGTCGGATATTGGAGCCTTCACCTGATACTCCTCGCCTGTGAATTTCTTGTACATCGCGGCAATATCGGCATCTACGGTAACCGAAAGTTTGAACATCTTATATTCATTTTTCTTCTCCTCCAGTTTCTGTTTGAGGTCGCCTGCACTCATCGCTGCCTTCTCCTCCTCGGTTATATCGGGCGTTGTGGTATCCTCATATATGATGGTTACCTTTCCGTTCACAAGACCACTATCGGCATCGGCCGATGCGCATAGAGCGTGTACCTCGCCCTGCATCACAACACCGGGCACCCTTATGCCGTCTTTCTGTATATCGACCATAACAAGCAGGGTGGCCTCGCCATTTATAATCGTTTCGTCGCCTACGGCAAGCCCCACGCCAAACATACCGCCATACGACTTATATTTGGGTTTAAGGCTCTTTTCAAGTGCATCCACCATATCGTCGGCGCCATCCACGTCGGACACCGCGGCAGCGTAGTTTATGAAGAAACCACCCGTAATCTTTTGCAGGGACACAGGGCCCAATGGCAATCCCCTGCCGAAGCCTGCCTTCGCAAGGAAATATCCCGCGCGGTAATATTCGTCCTCGGCTTCATCGTCTTCATCGAGTTTGAGGTCTTCCTCGGTCTTTTTCATCTTGTAGTATCCACCTGCAAGGTCTATCTCGAAGAGGCCCTTCACCTTGACATCGAGGTCGGCATCGAAGCCCGATTTTTCTTCCTCGTCGGAAACCTCGAGGTCGCCAACCACAGAAACCATCCCTGCAAATTGGCCCTCGACGTGCATCGACTTGAACTCAACCTCTTTGTACTTAATGGTGGTCTCTTCCCAATCTATTTCGGACCATATTGTGAGCCCCACTGTAGCACCAAGACCAAATTTCTTGTTACCCATAACCACGACACCACCCTCTATGCCAAGGCCCAAGGTTTCGCCACCATCGCCCACCTCCATAGAGATATTATCGAGCACAAACGGCATTCCCCAGTAGGTACCTTCGTCGCTACCCGGGTCGCCGGCCAATGCCCACTTACCCGTGTGGAAGTTGGTATTTCCATCGGGGCTTTCCACGCCCTGGCCACTGCTCTTTTTCTTGTCGTCTTTCTTATCGTTCTTCTTGCCGGTGAGCAAACTTTGGTCGAAGTTGGCAATACGCATATTCTTGAACGGAATATCGGGTAGTTTGAAGTCTATCTTTTCGGCACAGGTGATGCTTACCTTACCATCGAGACATAGCTCAACAAGCGTTTGCTTGCCTTTGGGCAGTGTATCGCAATAGACCACATTGAAGTATGTGCTGTCTTTGTTGAACTTTACTTTGGCCAACATAAAGTCGAGCTCCACCTCGTCGTCGAGCTGCTGTATACGGAAATTCACAGCAAGACCATCTTTCTTACCGTGTGCAACAGACTGTATGGCAGCCGTGTAGCCTATTTGAGCCTTCTCGGTGGTGTCTTTTTTGCAAAGGAGCGGAACCTCTATTCTACCACTGAGGCCCGAGCTGCCGAAACTGTTCTGTTTTATGTTCAGGTAGATATTGTCGAGAGTAATCTTCCAGCCACCAACCTTGGGCGTGCCATACGTAAAAAGGCTGTCCACCGAAATGTCCATTGAGAAACCCGATGCGTCGTAGATTACGTTCTTCACACCAACCTTCACGCGCGAATCGCCCACGGAATCGAGCTCCACAAAGTGTGGCAACTTACAGCTGAGTTCCTCGAAATAGAAGCCCTTCCACTCGTTGTATGCCTTTTCGTTCTTTCCAGGGTCGCCCGACAAGCCGAGTTTGCCATCGAATTTGTAATTATTGGGGAACTTTATACCTGTGGGGGTTCTTCTCTTTGAGCGGTCGAGCACAATACCCACCGAATCACCCGTTGCACTGAATGTAAAGCCCGGTGCACTTGCCACCTGGAAGGGGTCCATTTTAACCGTTGCAAACCAGTCCTCGGCATCGGCTATAAAGGCTGTGAGGGTAATTTCGGGGTGAACATTGGGGTCGAGAGCCGCCTTACCGTCGTCTTTCAAAAGTTCGTCGCTTGGCAGGTTCATACTTATGCTTGCGCACAGTTCGTGGAACTTGCCATCCTTCCAGGATATGAAGCAGCCGTCAGAGGCCTTGCTGTAGTCCTGGTTCGAGGGTGCGTTGAACGTGAATGTGAAATCGGAATCGGGGTCCTTAACCTTAAAGCTCTTTACAAGGCCCAATGAACCGCTTTGCGGCAGGAAACTTTCGGGCGAGGTTGTGAGCTTGCGGGCTGCGAATATGAGAATGTCGCTCTCCACGGCCTCGCATTCGGGGAGCACAAACTCGCCGATAAGGTCGAGGTTGGCACTTTCGGGCAAAAATTCCATTTGTGCCAGCTGAATGGTTGCAGGGCACTCCAGGTCCTCGTCCATAGGTACGGTGAGGCCGAGCGGCAGCGTCACAACCGCTGCGGAATCGACCTTGGCAAGCGTTTGCATTGCATTGCCTATCACATAGTTGTAGAAGGCGCCGACACCTGCTTCATTGAGCAGTTTCTCAACCTTGGCCTGCGCACCGGCTGAATCGGTTTTGGCAACCTCTTTCACGAAATTCTCTTCAAATAATTCAAGCGGCACGTGGGCGCTCTTCTCGGTAACAGATTTAACACCGTTCTTCACCACTCGCTTTATGGATGCATCTACGTATATACTGTCGAACTCCACGGCTACACGCACGGGAACATTCATCATTGTGGTGTGTACGTGTCCTTTACCTTTGAAGCAGTCGTACCCCTTCTCTTTGAGCTCCTTATCCTTGATGGGCAACTCCTTGGCCTCGGTTACGGTGAGGCGGTACTCGCCTATCCACAAATCGCGCAAGGCGGGCTGGAAAATGGTGTCGCATTTTGAGATACTATCCACTTTATATACAGTGGGTTTTTCCTGGTCCTCGATGAGTTTGCGCCATACAAGGGCTGTTACCTTGTTGTCGCCCTCCTTCATCTTTATTTCAAGCGGATCGGGCTTCTCCCCGAGCACAACACCTAACGTGTCGGCCTCGTACAGCGGGGCACCGTAGCTGTACATATCGTGGCCGCACAGGTCGTTCAATCGCGCGGCTGTGAGTTTGAGTTTTTCATCGGGCTTTATGGTTACCACACTGTCGGGCTTGCTAATGAAATAGCGGTCGTTGTATGTGAGACGCAGGCCCACCTTCTGCTCACTGCTTGTAACATTGAGCAGGGTAACTTCGAAAAGGTCTCCCGGTTTCTCGAAATACTCGTCGGGCTCGGGTTTGAAGGTGGCATCGGCCTTGGGCACCACGGTTACAACCACCTCGGAAAAGTGCATATCCTTGGCATTGAAGTCGGACTTTCCGCCACCAAGCATAGCACGCACCTTGCGGTTTTTATCTTCGACGGCAATATTCTTGAGTGAGTCGGCACTGAAGGCGACAACCTCTATCTGGTTGAACGACTGCAAGTTGACAACCTTTTTAATATCCGGAATGGGTGTTTCCACGAATGCACCGCCAAGACGGGCCTCGAAGCACTTTATGGTGTCGGGGTTGCCGCACAGGGCATTCAGCTCGTTGGAGGTGAGCTTCTTAACCTCGTTGGGACCAACCGTTATCGCCTTGTCGTAACGCTCCTCTTTGAACACCGAGGCATAGTAGGAACCGAACTCGTCGAACAGATACATAATGCTGGGGAGCACTTTGTATGTATTGGGGGTGTTGTTCTTCAGCTCCACCTCGAAGAGGGCTGCCGGGCTGTTGAAATAGATGTCGCCACGGGCAGGCAGAGGGTCGAGTTTGGGGGTTACGGTTACAGCCACATCGTCGAGACGTGTGAAGGCCGATACCTGATAACTTGTAAAGCCCTCGCCTATGGTGAAATCGGCCAAATTGCCCTGTTCGGCATAGTGTATAAGCGGTTTTAGGGCTTTGAAGGTGATTTTATTATATTTTTCGGGATCTATGGTTATCTCCCTGTCGGCATCTAAGGCACTGAATTCCGCTTTGTCGGTTATCTTTCCAAACAGGTCGCTTGTGATTTTGGTGAAGCCTTTGGAGGCAAAATAGAGCTTCACCTGCTCGTCGGTGAGTTTCAAGGTTTCGCCGGGCTTCACAAGTACGTGCTTCATATCCTTCTCCTTATAGGAGTTGGCAAGATATGTGGCTCTTTCATCTTCATTGAATTCGAACATTATCATTGGAACGAACTCGATGGTTCTGTCGCCCGTGTTGCTCAACGATACCTCGAACAGTTGTTCAGGTTTGGTGAAATAGGCCCTTGCGTTGTAGGGCATAGGGTTCATCTTCAGTTTTATGGAGACGTCGAGGTCGGTGAGCGAAACGTTTTTGTCGGCCCAGAATTCCAGTGCCTGGCTGGCGGCCAGCACCCTATCGGCCCTGTTGGGAGCATCGGCCGGTATTTTACGGAGGCTGTCGGCATTGATAAGGGTAAACTTCAGGTGGTTAGCATCGTCGAGCGTTATTATCTCGTCGAAATCCTTGAAGCCGCTCTCCTTCTCGCCGGTGCTGTGGTTTATACGTGTTGCAATGGTGTCGCCGCAAAGTTTGTTCAGTGTTTCGCGGTCGAGCACCATTTTCTCATTACCCTTGAGCACAAACTCGGGGTATGTGAACCACTTGGAGGGTATGTAGGAATAGAGCGTGCCATCGATGCTCCTGTCGGCATATGTTATGCAGGGGCACAACTTCAAATCCTTGTTTGTGAGGTTCTTGAGCTCTATGTCAAAAAGACGGCCGGGGCTGTTTATATAGACATCGCCGTTATAAGGGAAGGGGTTTACGCGGGGTTTTATAACCACATCCACATCGCCAAGTTTCACGGATGACGAGGTGGTGAACGATGTGGAGTATTCCATAAGCAGTGCCTGCGAAAGTTTGTCCTTTTCGAGGTCGAGCATACTGAGCCTTTCGTAGTCAAAGATATAGAGCTTTGCCACGTTTTCAAGGCTTTCGGCAAGTTCGATGAGGGAGAAATCGGTAAGCACCTCTTTTTCACCGCCTTTAAGCTGTTTGCGGTACTCCTCGAAACCACCAAAGAATTTGTCGAACTCCTCGTCGCTGAACGCTTTTGTTTCGCCCGATTTTATGGTTATGTAGTTGTCGGCAAAACGCTTGCCCTTGAAGTAATCGCCCGAATAGACGACCTCATCTTCCACAAAGTAGAACAAGCCGGGATAGATGCGCAGTGTTTTGGGCGAGAGGCTCTTTATTTTAAGTGTAAACAAGCGCGATGGTTTTGTGAAGTAGTGTGCGCCTTCATTGGGGAGAATGGGCATTTTGGGCTCGAGTGTGACGCTGAACATTTCGCCGCTCATAACATTTTCCGACGTGCGGAACGGAACACGTCCCTTGCCCACTATGGTTTCGCGCAGCACCGGCTTGCCGCCTGTGTAACGGCACACACGCACAAATGCCGTGTCGTTCGACTCGGGGAAATAGTCGCTTGTAGGCTTGCCTATTACGAAGCCCGTTTTGGCCTTGAAGGCTATTACATCGCGGTCTATGTCGTAACCACCTGCCAAGCGGTCGAAATCGTCGGCCGACAGGGTGACCTTGGCACCGGGGCCGAGTTCTAAATATTCGTTTGTGTGCTGCTTGTCGGGGGCTGCAGTCACACCCCAGTTGCCCTTGTAGTACTGCATAAGCACACACACGGGGATGGTTTCGCTGCTGCTGTTTTCGAGCGTTACGTTGAAGAGTTCGCTGGGGTTTTCAAAATAAGAATAGAGCGCCGATGGCAGTTCGGTGAATTTCGGCTCCACCGTTACATTTATGGGCAGTTCCGTTTGAGGATTGTCCACCACTATATCGAAATCCTCACCTGCGTTGCTGTTCTCCATAAGCAACACAAGCAGTTCGCTCTTGCCATCGTTGCCCACCTGTGTGTAGGCAGGGTTGGATGTGTCGTTCACAAGGGGGCGTGCTGTAACCTGTGCCACATATTTCACGTTCTTGTAACGCTTGAGCTTGGCAACTATATTGTATGGTACAATGCACTGCGGTGTCATAAGACCATACTGCGAGTATGCTATGTTACCGCCGTGTAGCACCGCATCGGAGGGGTGCTGCTCCTCGGAAAGCTGGTAGAGCACAAAGTCGTAGATGAACTGGCGTGTAACGCTGAGGCCCTTGTAGTTGAATGTGGGCTCGGTCCACGAGAAACGGGGGTTCGAGGTGGGGAAATAGGCTGTGTAGTATCCCTCGTTATCTTCAAAGCCCGAAACGCCGGCATTACCATCGTTTATATATGTTATGTTGTTGAACGAAGGCGGGTTGGCCGTGTAACAGATATCGAAGAAGCAGATGCCCTCGCCCAGATAGTCACCCGGATCGTTGAAATCGGTATAGTTGGTTTTTGCAGTAATCTTAAGACCATAGTGTCCTTCGGGCAAAAGGCCGAACACGCCGCTGTTACTACCATTTTGGAATGCATCGTACAGGTAGCCGCCACCGAAACTTTCGGTTCCGGCATCGTACTGGCGGAACATATTGTAGAGGTCGGTTTGTGTGAGCACACGCGACTGGCCCGGTTGCAAAGGTATGTATATGGGCATAGAACGGCTTGCCACAGTGGCAATGTACGAGTCGCCGTTGGGCCATATATCCACCGCGTTATCTATGGGGCCCTCTATGCGGGCTTCGAGGCGCACGGGCAGGAACTCGCTTGCGCTGTTGTTGGTAACCACTATGTTGAAGAAACGGCCCGGATCGCTCATATATACTCCACCCTGCGCGGGCAATGGGTTCTGCCTGCGTTGCACTGTCACCGATACCTGCGCAAACAAACCGGTTGCGCACAACAGCATACATACTATATATGAAAGTAACCTATGTTTTATCATAATCTTATCCATTTGCGTATTCTATTTCTGTCCTAAAATGTCGCTGCCTCTACACTGTTCATCTTGCTGCGATTCTCGTTGTTCTTCTGTTTTTGATACTCGAGCATCCGGCGTTCACGCACTGCGCTGCGCGAGAAGTCGGAGTAATATTCATACTTGCCATAGCGGGTAATCTCCTCCTTGGCCCTGCGTTTTATGCTGAATGCGGTGAAGGAGAAACTGTAACTGAACGAGCAGGTAAAATCGTATCCCTTGTCGCGCCGGTACTCATCGAGCACCAGGTTGGTGTTTGCATATCGGCTGTAGTTGAGATTGAGAGTGAAATTATGCACCCTGGCCAGTGTGTATGCCGCCGACATATTGGCTGCCATTGTGATGCTCTTGTCGGCTTCCATACGGTTATCCACGAGCGAGGCCGATGCATTGAGCGACAGGTTCCTCTCCTTGAGCAATGCTTTTGAGGCACTGAGCGTATAGACGCTTGTGGTGTATTTTGAATCGTATCCTTCGGACTCCTGGTAGCTGTAGTTGAAACTGAAATTGGTTTCAATGGGTATTACCGCAAGGGAGTAGTTTGAACCCAATGCCATTGTACCCACATCGCCGGTGCCCGCAATTGTCCTGTTCTTATCTTCGTTAAGCGAATAGTTACCTGTGAACGATAGGTAGTGACCAAGTGTCTCGGTGTTTGTATTGTAGGACACCGTGCCCGAATAGCTGCTCATACAGCGGTTGATGCGCGTTGTTTCATCCACCTTGGCCGTACCATCGTATTGGCACTGACGGAAGCCGTTATAGTTGGCCGACAACGACAGCTTGCTACCAATGGGAAGCGATGCATTGAGTGCATAGTTCAACCCCCTTGTGGTATATAACTGCTCGCCCGATATATTATCCTCCTGGAACGAGAAATTACCACCGAGCGACAGGTTGCCCAGGCGCAGGTTGGCCGCTGTTCCCACGTTGTGGTAGTTGTTGTTCATATAAGAGACACCCATACTCATATAGTCGGGCTGTATATGCTTGTAGAATAGCGAGAGCGACACCAAGCGGAAGGTGGCGGCCAGGGTGAGGTCGCCGGCCCAACGCATAAGCGAGGTGTAACGCACGTCGAAGAGGTTGTTGTATTTATCGGTATCGCCACCTGTGAGCTGCGGTGCCTTGGTATCGGTAGAGAAAACCGATGTGGCCACATTACCCGTGAGCGATAACTGTTTGAATATCTGCCAGCGGCCACGCAAGCCTATGACAACGTTCTCCTGCGCAAAGACCTCGTCATACCATATATCATCTATAGACGACTGGTGGTCCTGTGAGCGGAAAAGATACAAATCGACAAAATTGCGGCTGCTGCCATATCCCACCTTCAAGCCCCAGCCCGAGCGTTTATATACCGGCTTGCCCGATGGCATTTCGCCGGGTTCAAAATTGACAGCCTCGCGCAAGATACCGTAAAAGAGACCAAAGCGGAAGCCCGATGTGGGGCTCTTGTATTCAATACCCATTCCGTTGAAAGGAAGGTTATACACATACGCCGAGAAGGGCATTGAGCGACGGCCCAAATGCAGTGTCCAGCCCTTGTATGTGGGGCTGAAATTAAATGCGAACTGTGGATGTGAGAATGAATAGTTATTACAGCTGTAATAAAATGCAAAAGGCATATTGTAGCCATAAAGGTTCACATTCATATTGGCATACATAGAGTAGTTCAACGGCGAGGCAAAACTGCCACCCGAAGAATAATATAATGTACTCTGCGTGCCCAATGCTCCTGAAATTATGAGCGGGTCCTTTTTTCTTGGGTCCTCGATGGCCTTGGAAACGGCTATTCCGCAAAACGCCATCAACAACAGAAGAAGGGCTTTTTTGATATTCGTATTCATCTCTTCACTATTATAATAGCTCAATATTCATATATGGTAGCTGCAGGTGTGCAGCCTGTTGTTTTCGTCTTTAGGTTGCCTGGGCAACATTGCCCGTTTGTCGCCCCGTTGTGTAGGAGGCAAAGGCGGGCAGGCCTTTATTTTTGTGGCAGAGCGCCCCGCAAAATGAGGGAGCAGCACTGCTCCATTTGTTTATACCTTATATATATAGTAATAAAGCAACGGGGTGCCCGCATAAACGGGCCCCGTTGCTCATATTGTTTAGAGACTTACTCTCTTGGTTACAATCTTGTCGTTCTCACGTACCTCTATGATGTAGATACCACTTGTCATTCTCTCGACCTTGCGGCCTGCCACATCGTAAATGGCAACTATTGCATTGCTGTCGATGGTGTTGATGTCAACAATTCCTGTGGTGCCTGTTGCGGGAACACCTATTGCACGCATAGCAACAGGAGCCTTCACGGAACCGGCCATACCTGCGAAAGTGATACCGCCGTCGATATCGAACATTTCGCCTGTTACCTTATTATATAGACGGAATGTAACATTCTCGCCAGCCTCACCGGCAACAGATACAAATGCAAGACCGTTGATGAAGCGGCCCTCGCCACGGCACTCATCGTCAACAAAAGCAACAACCACGAGGTCATCGGTTTCCTCAACGTCTACCTGTGCAATTACAGGCATAGTGCTTGAGAACTTGCTGCCATCTACCACCCACATAGATGCTCCGCGTGCTGCGGCTTTCGATGCGGTGTTTGCTGTGAAGTAGCCCTGCTCCAGTGTAAAGCGGCCAGGCATAGAGGCTGTAGTTTCGGCACTTGTGTACACCATATAACCCTCCTGGGGCATAAGTTCTGCAAGATCGCCGAGCCAAGCGCCACCGGTACAGGTTACAAAGCCTCTGTCTTTGGAGAGGATAATGTCGCCCTCGTTAAAGTTAGATGCATCGAAAATATCCTCAACCGCATAGGCATATTCATAGGGATATGATACCCAGTTCCAGCCCTTTTCAAACTTTTTGTCGGCAATGCTGCCATCGTTATTGAACATATTAGCAATAGCAACAACGGTTGCCGATGAGAGCATATTCACTTTATATGCCTCGGCCTCTGTCATATAAGCAAGTGTACCAAAGAGGCCATATCTTGCATCGTTGAATACAAGGTCGGTCTTGCTACGGGCCTCGATGAGAGTCTTTGAAAGTTCGCTTACCGAAATAGTGGAATTGATAAGCGATATCCAGCTCCAACCCTCGGCAACGGTTATTTTCTCGGCCATTTCAACAGACTGCTCAGAGTAAATTGTTTTACCGTTTTCCTCAACCGAAGCAGCATCGTACTCTACGTTGATGGTAGCCTGCGGGCAAAGGGCACGTGCAATAATTGTGTAATTTACATTATTGCCTTTGACCTCGCCTTCGGAAATCTCAAAGGCTTCCCAATCGTAAGGCAATTCAAGCTGACCGGGCATTACACTGATACTCAATGCAGAGGCATCGAAATCGGCATCCTCGGGCGAGAAAGTCACTGTTAATGTCTGTTCCTCGCCATCGTTGTAGAACGTATTACCTATACCGTTTACCCAAAGTTCATCTACACGTCTTTTTACGGAAACCGCACAGGTTTCAACAACCGAAGGATTATCCTCGCTGGTAAATGTAATAACCGCATCGCCCTTGCCGTTTACACGGAAATTATGAACACCCTTTACATTGTCGTAGCCGGTGTATTCGATAGCAAAATTATCGTTTGCTGCCACAAGAATATTCTTGTTTGTTGCCTCGGCGGGATAGGCTGTTGCAGTAATGGAGAATTCAATCATCTCGCCACCACCCATCCATATTGTCTTTTCCGTTTCGGAAAGTACAATCTTGTTTACCGACTGAACCACGAAGAGAGGAACCTGGTCGCTGATATCCCCATTCACAACAGCATTGACCAATGCACGGCCCTCAGGCACTGTGATAAAGCGGAAGGAAATAATACAGGTTCTCATATCGTCGCTCCGCTTAGTGCTTATAATCTCAACCTCGGCATCGCCAAGCTGCTCTAAGTTGCCGTTTACTATGAACATTTCAAATGTATCTACATTTGCATCGCCCGGCTCTACCTGCGCAACAGCCTCAACAACCTGACCGACAGCTATCTGCACACCGTTTGAGCCCTCCTCTATTACCTGATTTGCAATGCTCACGATGTTTACGCCTGTGGGGCTGCGCTTGATAACGGTGGAATGCTCAACCACTACATCGGGGTTATCGTCGCTGGTGAATGTGAATGCCACCTCACCGGGAGCATATGCGTGCAATTCATAAACACCGGTTTCATCGTTATATAAGATTTCTGCCACGGCAGGTGCTGAAGACACCACGGTAAAGCGGTCGTTCTTAACATCATCGGGTGTTACATCATATTTGAAATCGAGCACCTGGGCGCTTTCGCCAATCCAATATTCGGGTTGCAATGAAACGTCGATCTTCTCTACCTTGTTATATACATTAAGCAGCACATTGCCTCCCATACGATTACCATCTACAAACACCTGCAAATAGAAATCTTCGGCGGGGAGCATTGCAAAAGTGAAGTTCATTGTGCACACACCATCGGCTTCATCCATACCGGTTACCGTTACGTAATCCTCGTAACCCTGAATTTCAATACCATCATTGTTTACGAAGCGCATTTCGAAAGTGTTGAAATCGGCATCGGCGGGAGTGAGTTTTGCCACTGCCGTAACAGGCTCACCTACATATACATCTTCGGCACCCTCAACAGGCTTATCGTTTATAGTGGTAATGGCAGCCTCATAAACAGCCTGCTTAACAACAGCCTCAACCTCAATACTCTTTGTTGTGTCATATTTACTTGTAAATTTCAGAGTGGCTACACCCTTCTTCATTGCTGTAACAATGTATTTCGTACCTGTATCATCGGTTCCAACCAACACGATAGAGGGATCGAGCGAGGTTAATGTGTATTCTTCGTTGGGTTCTACCACGGGAGCACCGCTATCGTCATTTACCCAATTGAAAACGGGAGCGTTTACATAGCCGGTCATATCCTTTGAGTACTCATCTAATATCGTAAACTGAATGTTACCTTCATAATAGAACTCCTGCAATGCCGACAAAACATTCACCTGGAATGTTATTTCAGCATTGGGGTTGTCATTGGCCACTGCGGTAACGGTAGCGGTACCCAAAGCAACGGGAACAATGGTTGTGCCGCCATCAATCTGAACCACCTCCTCGCTGTCTACGGTAAATGTAACACCGGGAGTTGTGGGAACGGACTCGTTGTTGTTATATACTACCTCGGGAACAAAACGGCCCATGCCAAGATATATATCGGCATCGGCAATGGCGATGCTTGTTACCGGCTGATATACCAAAATTCTTACATCGGCAGTAAGCCCACCTGCGACAGCCCTTGCAACCACCGGGTCAGGGGTTGAATTATTACTGGCTGTAATAACATTGGTACCCTCCTCTATTGTTATGTAATAAGAAGCAGGGTTGCCCGTATCGTCCATCGATGTGAGGTCCCAAGTGATAGGGGTTTCGGGAGTGGTTGCCGTAATCACTTCGTCATTGGTATCTGACTTGAAGATATACTCGATTAATGCACCGTCGCTCACGGTCATCTGCTCGCCCACATTCACACGAATGGCGTTGATATTCTCGTAATAGGTAACGCGCATCTGGTTGGCAGGTGTAAACAAACCTCTAAAAATCTGAATGCTCTGATCCTTTTCATAGGTGAAATCGCCTTTGTATGTAATAACAGGCTGCTCGCCCGACTCATCATACATTTCAAGAGGATAGACAAGCCCGCTTATCGGGTCGTACACCTTGAAATCGATTTGCGCATCAACATCGTCGCCGGTACCACCCACACGCAAGGTATAGACCTTGTAGTTGCCGGCCATCATATAAGATGTTGACCAGGCCCTTATCTCGTCGCCTATAAACGCGGCGACTTGGGGCTCCATTACGCCCGAAAAGATGTCGTGTGAAGCCGATTCTACGCTAACGTACACGACAGTTTGTTCCTGATACTCACTCGATGGATCGCTCCACCCGCTCTGTGCCCACAAGGCCATTGAGCACATCAAGAACAGGAAGGTTAATAGATGTTTTCTCATAACAATTAGTATTTTGAATGATTAATAAATATTTTATTGTTTTTACAAATTTTCACTGATGCAAATTTATCTTTTCAAAAACGAAGTTTTTTTCACACAAAGCACATCGTTTTTAACGCAAAATGCAATAACCATCCACAAAGAGCACAATACATAAAAATCTTGCCCTAAATGTAAAAAAATGTAAAATGGGGGGGTGATTTTGATTATATTTGCCAAAAGCAACAAAAAAGAGTATGAAAAACACCATTATTATAGCCATAACCGCTCTCCTTTTCACGCTGTTTTCCTGCCAGGAGAACGCCACACAAAAGAGCAACGAACACGAAACAGCAGCTGCCGCAATAGCCGACAGCGTGAAGAGTGTGGAAAGGCTTAAAGAGTACCTGGAGCAATTCGATTCATTGAACGAAAAGAGGGCTGCACTGCTCATAAGGCAGAAACTTGGCCGCGCACTACGCAACAAATCGGATTTCGACGCAGCCATAACCGTACACGAGCAGTGCATTGCCACCGCCACCGAACTGCAAGACACTTTGCAGCTTATAATAGCCCTTAACAACCAGGGAACAAATTTCAGGCGCATCGGAGACCTCGAAGAGGCCAGCATATACCACTTCCACGCATTGGAACTGTGCGACAACACCGTGGGCGACACCTCGTTCATTGCACGCAAGAACAGGGTGCGCACACTCAACGGGCTGGGCAACGTGATGCTGTCGCTGCGCAATACCGAGGTGGCCGAGGAGATGTTCCGTCGTGCCCTGCAAGGCGAAAAGGAGCTCAACAGCGCTACGGGGCAAGCCATAAACTATGCCAACATAGGTGCCATTAAGGAGATGCTGGGCGACATAGATTCGGCCCGCATATATTACAACCTCTCAATGGAGAAGAACATTGAGGGCAACAACAGATTGGGCATAAGCCTGTGCCACCAGAATCTTGGCGAGCTCGACGAGAAAAGCGGCAACCTCGCGAGCGCACGCGAGAACTATATAAAGAGCTATAACATAGGCGTACAGGGCAAGGATGTGTGGCACTGGCTCAACTCCTGCATTTCGCTTGCAGGGCTCTATCTTAAGGAAGGAAACATAAAAGAGGCCGAAAGATACAACAGCGAAGCATTGGATGCCGCCGTGAAGATTAAGGCAAAGAGCAGGCTTGCCAACCTTTATTCGCAGCAGGCAAAAATTTATGAAAGCAGCGGGAAATATGAGAAAGCACTGCATAGCACGCAAAAGGCAAACATATACAAAGACAGCATAGAGAGCGAGGAGAACCGCGTGTATATGCAGAACCTGCGTGTAAAATATGAGGTGAACAAAAGGAAAAAGGAGGTAGACGAGGCATTGGCTCTTGCACAATATGAAAAGCATATGCGCAACATGATATTGTGGAGCAGCATTATCGCCATTTTACTCATTCTTGTGGCTGTTGCAGCATTCATACGAGCAGCAATGGAGCGCAAGAGGGCAAACGCACTATTAGAAAAGAGCAACCGCGAACGCCAGGATTTCTACCGCGGGATAACACACCAGTTGCGCACACCGCTCACCATAATTTTAGGAATGACACACGAACTGAGCCGTTTCATACCGGCCGACAACAAGGTGGCACAGGAGTCCTTCGGCGCAGTCACCCGCAAAAGCCGCGAACTACTGGACCTTGTAACGGAAATGATAAGATACAACAAGGGAGAGCAGGGAGAACCCATTGTGTCGGAACTCAGAAGAGAAGATAGTGAGGCAGCAGTCAACAACTCACCCATCATAAACAACGAAACAGAGGATAACGAAAATTATATTCTTGTGGCCGAGGACGACCACGACGTGGCATTGCTCATTACACAAATGCTCAAGAACCAGGGATACAGATACCACTGGGCGCAAAACGGGCAGGAAGCATACCAATTTGTAGAAAAGAACCTGCCACGACTCATAATCACAGACATTATGATGCCGCAAATGGACGGGCTTGAACTAATAAAAGCCATAAGAGCCAACGAAAAGACCAACCACATACCCATAATAGTGGTTTCGGCGCGCACCGAGAACGACGACCGACTGGCCGGATTCGATGCCGGAGCCGAGGTGTACCTGGGCAAGCCGTTCATCCCCGACGAGCTGCTGCTTATGGTGCGCAAACTGCTGGAGCAGAGGGAATTGCTCAAGAAAAAATACAGCCAGCAGATAGAGGAGGCCGACAAGACCGACTACAGCGAAATTATCAAAGGGGTAAACAAGAGCGAGCAGGAGTTCATAAAGCAGATTAACGAGTACATAAGCGAGAATATAATGGACTGCAACCTGAACGCGGCAATGCTTGCCAACCACCTGATAATGAGCATATCCACACTAAATAGAAAGATAAACGGCATAACAGGCACCAACACCACCAACTACATACGCCAGCGTAAACTTGCGCGTGCCAAATACCTGTTGAGAAACAGCGATATGTCTATGGGCGAGATACAGGCCGTGTGCGGTTTCGAAACGCCCAGTTACTTCAGCCGCACATTCAAAGCCGAGTTCAACATAACACCCACGGAATACAGACGAGGCAAATAGACACACAACAACACATTAAATAACGTGAGTTCGATATAATAATTGGTACTGTAATTGAGTGTATTTGTCATGTCAACCGAACGGGAGATCTCTCTTTTTCATAGTTTTGTCATGTCGAACGTATGTGAGACATCTCTGTTATCGCGTATTGTTTGAGATTC
>JAFXGV010000072.1 GCA_017536765.1 Bacteroidaceae bacterium | reverse complement strand
ATAAGTTTGTTGGTTGCAGTTTCTATTATTGCATTGCAGTTGTCGCGGCTATCGTATATGGTATTCCCGCTTTCCACCTTTATGTTTGTTAGTCCTGTACAACCGCTGAACGCACCATCTCCTATTGTTGTTACGCTATTGGGTATTTCCATACTTGTAAAGCCTGTGCAACCATAGAACGCACTATTTTCTATTGCTGTTACGCTGTTGGGTATTGTAATGTTTGTTAGTCCTGTACAACCATAGAACGCGTTGTCTCCTATTTTAGTTACGCTGTTGGGTATTATCGTATTTTTGCATCCTCGAATAAGTTTGTTGGTTACAGTTTCTATTATTGCATTGCAGTTGTTGCGGCTATCGTATTTGGTATTCCCGTTTTCCACCTTTATGTTTGTTAGTCCTGTACAACCATAGAACGCACTATTTCCTATTGTTGTTACGCTGCTTGGTATAGTTATGCTTGTAAGACCTGTACAACCGCTGAACGCACCATCTCCTATTGTTGTTACGCTATTGGGTATTGTAATGTTTGTAAGGCCTGTGCAACCATAGAACGCACTATTTCCTATTGCTGTTACGCTGTTTGGTATTTCAATGCTTGTAAGGCCTGTGCAACCATAGAACGCACTATTTTCTATTGCTGTTACGCTGTTGGGTATTGTAATGTTTGTTAGTCCTGTACAACCTCTGAACGCGCTATGTCCTATAGTTGTTACGCTATTGGGTATTGTAATGTTTGTTAGTCCTGAATCCTCAAACGCTCTAATTCCTATTGCTGTTACGCTGTTTGGTATTTCAATGCTTGTAAGGCTGATGCAACCCCCGAACACACAAAACCCTATAGTTGTTACGCTATTGGGTATTTCAATGCTTGTAAGGCCTGTGCAATCCTCAAACGCATAAGATCCTATTGTTGTTACGCTGTTTGGTATTTCAATGCTTGTAAGGCCTGTGCAACCATAGAACGCGCAAAATCTTATGTCTGTTACACTATTGGGTATTGTAACACTTGCAACGCCTGTGCAACCATAGAACGCATAATCTCCAATGTTCGTAACACCGTTATCAATAACAATGCTTGTGATGCAGTCTCGGTAATTATGCCACGGTGAATCTCTTTCAATATGTTCGTAATTAAACATTGTTCCCGTGCCGGTAATATTAATCACGCCTGTTTCGGTGTCGAGCGACCAGTTTACATTGGTGCCGCAGGGGCCACTGTAAACGAATGCCTCCATACCTACGCTGCAGAGCAGCAGAATAGCTACAAATAGCTGTTTTATGTAGATTCTTTTCATAGTAATTAGATGTTATTTGTTAATGATTTTTTGTTCTCCTTAAAAGAATGCTGTGTAAAAGTAACAAATACCCCTCTAATTACCCCCCGAATAGTTAAATTGTGTTAAATGCTGGAACGGCGCGTATTTTCCGATGGGTGTATGAAAAAGCGCAGGTTGGGAGTTCATTTCCCAACCTGCGCTTAATATCGTGCCATTTATGCTTTCTCCATCTCCTCTTCTATGAGGTGTATCTTTTGCAGAATAACCTGTGCATCGCTTTTTAGCTTTTCCATCTTCTGGCGCATTACATCCACAAGGCTCTGGCCCTTTTTGTTAGATGTGCTAAGGAAACCGAGGTTGTTCTCATAGGTGGCAATTTCGGCTTTCATATTCTCGTACTGGCGTATGAGGCGCTCGCGTTCGCGTTGCAGGCTGCCACCGCCCTTGGCTATGTTGTTGCGGAAGTCGCTCAACTTGCGCTCGTTGGCGCTTATGTGCAGCCTCTCGTAGAGGGCGTTTATGGCCTGTTTGTACTCCTTGTATATCTTGTCTTTCTCTTTGAAGGGTACGTGTCCGGCGTTGTTCCACTGCTGCATAAGTGCGTTCAGCTGTTTGGTCTGCTCGCTCTCGCTTGCATCGGGGCTTATTGCTTTTATGCTCTCGATGATTGTGCATTTTTGCTTCAGATTCTCCTGCTCGCTCTTGCGCTGCGACGATGTGGCGGCGTTGCGTCTTTCGAAGAAAGCATCGCAGGCTGCCACAAAGCGTTTCCACAGTGCTTCGGAGTATTTCTGCGCCACAGGGCCCACCTCTTTCCACTCTTTCTGCAGCTTGGCGAGTTTGTCGGCAGTGTCTTTCCAATCCTCGCTGTCTTGGAGTGCTTCGGCGGCATCGCACAGCATCTTTTTTCTTTCGAGATTGGTGGCAAGGTTGTTCTTAACCTCTTTGTAATAGTCGCTCTTGCGCTTGAAGAATGTGTCGCACGCAGCGCGGAAACGCTCGAATATTTTTACGTTCATCTTCTGTGGTGCAAATCCTATCTCCTTCCAGGCAGCTTGCAGGTCGAGTATCTTTTGTGTCATATCGTTCCACGCTTGGTAGTTTGTGAGGGTGGCGTAGTCGATGCTCTCAATCTGCTCGCAAAGGGCGGTCTTCTTTTCAAGGTTTATGCGCTCTTGCTCCTTTTTGCCTTCGAAGTGCTCTTGATGGCGGCGGTTAATGGTGGTTGAGGCTGTTTTGAAACGTGTCCACACCTCCTCGCGCAACTCCTGTGCCACGGGGCCTGTCTCGCGGAACTCGTTGTGCAGTTGCTGCAACTGACGGAATGCGCTTATCACGTCGTCGGCAGTGGTGAGTGCCTCGGCTGTTTCGCATATTCTTGTTTTTATTTCGAGGTTCTTCTTGAAGTCGTACTCGCGGAACTCGTGGTTTATTTTAAGAACATCGTAGAACTGCTCGCCTAACAGCTGGTATTGCTTCCACAGGTCGGCTATCTTGTCCTGGGGTATGTTCTTTATCTCCTTCCAACGTGCCTGCACTGCTTTGAAGGCTGCGGCATCGGGGGCTCCTTCGCCTGCTTTTTCCACCAGTTCCTGCAGCTGTGCAAGCAACGCGAGCTTTGTCTCGTAGTTGGCCTGCTGCTCCTCTTCCTGTGCCTTAATCCAGGCGTTGCGCTTGGCCTTTATGATGTTCATTGCCTCTTTGAAGGGTTCTTCAAGGGCATCGGGCTCGGGGATGAACATGTTCTCCTCGCCACCGGCGGCAACGAACTCTTTGCGTGCAGCATCAATCTCGGCTGTGCGCAAACGGTAGAATTGCACCTTGAGCCCCTCTACCTCGGCTTTGCAGTTGAGTATGTCGCCCTCTGTGGCAATTGCCTTTATGCGCTCCATTATCTCCTGACGTGTCGCCGGCCTGGTACTCTCGGTTTCCGGTGTTTCCACCGCTGTCTCTTGTGTTGCTTGTTCTGTAACTTGCTCGGGCGTAGCGGCATTTACTGCCTGTTCAGGGGAAGTCGCAATGCTTTGCTCGTCGAGCTGTACATTCGATTTTATTGTCTCACTCATCTGCGTTAAAATTAAATAATTACTATTATGTCGTTGCAAAAATATGCAAATAAAACAAATTTCCTAATCTCTGTTGTTCTTTATTTTGTAGTTTCACCCCATAATGCTGCTCAGTATCATTGAGATAATCATATAGAACGTCATACCGCTGAGGTCGTTTATAATCTGTATGAACGGGCCTGTGGCCACAGCGGGGTTTATGTTTATACGCTCCAGCACCAATGGGATGAATGTGCCGAACCCCGATGCGAAAAGTATTACCACAAAGAGGCTCAACGGCACCGACAGGGTGACGATGTCAACGGCTCCGTAAAGGAAGAAGTTATATACATAGACCATAAGTGAGAGGATGGTGGCGTTGATGAATGCCACAACCATCTCCTTGGCTATGTGGTGGAATATGTGGCGGGAATCCAGCGAGTTGTTGGCAAGGCCCTGCACCACAATGGCCGACGACTGTGTGCCTACGTTACCTCCCATACCGGCAAGCAGGGGTATGAAGAGTGCCATTTCGGGGTGGGCGCCCAGTGTGCTGTCGAAACAGTTGAGCAGCATAGAGGAGCCGATACCTCCAAGCATTCCCACAAGCAGCCATGGCAGGCGTGCGCTTGTCTGCTTGAATACGGTGTCGTCGCTCTCGATGTCTTGTGTAAGACCGGCGGTTAGTTGCTGGTCGTGCTCGGTTTGTTCGCGCACCTCGTCCATTACGTCATCGACGGTAATCTGGCCCACAAGGCGGTTTATTTTGTCCACTACGGGGATGGCCACAAGGTTGTATTTCTCAATGAGCATTGTAACCTCGTCTATTGGCGTGTCCACATCCACGCTCACCACGTCGGTGCTCATAACGTGCTTTACTTTTGATACCGAGGGGCTGGTAACCATCTTCTTAAGCGGGAAGAGTCCGCAGAGGCGTTCGTCGTCATCCACAACATAGATGTAGTAGATTTCGTCCATATCCTCGGCTTGGCTGCGCATCTCCTTTAAGCACTCGGGCATACTCCAATTTTCGTTCACCACCACCATCTCGGTACTCATAAGACCACCGGCGGTGTCCTCGTCGTATTGCAGCAAATCCACAATATCGCCGGCCTGTTCTATGTCCTTGATGTGCGAGAGCACCTCCTCCTGTTTCTCCTCGTCCATATCGCGAATAATGTCCACCGCATCGTCGGTGTCCATATAGTTTACGAAACGCTTGGCGATGGCCTCGGAGGGGAGTTCTTCGAGCAGCTCGTTACGCAGGTCCTCGTCCATCTCGGTGAGGGCGTCGGCTGCTCTTTCGTTGTCGAGCTGGCGGTAGAGGAAGCGGGCCTCCTCGATGCTGAGCTCTATACATAGCTCGGCTATGTCGGCGGGGTGCAGCTTGGATATGCTGTCCTGCAAAAGAACGGAGTCCTTTTGCTCTATGAGCTCTTTTATGTAGTTGATGAATTCCTTTGTCATTTTGTTATGCTAATTCGTGTTCAACCTGTTGTGTCAGCTCTATAAACTCTTCAATCGACAGCTGTTCGGGGCGTTTGTCGAGTATGGGGTTGGCAAGCAACGGCGACTCTTTGCCCACAATCTGTTGTATTGAATTTCGCAATTTCTTCCGTCGTTGGTTGAATGTGCCCTTCACTATTTTCTTGAACAGGGCCTCGTCGCAGGGCAGGGTGGTGCGGCCGTTGCGCCTCATAAGCACCACGGCACTTTTTACCTTGGGCGGGGGTGAAAAGACATTCTCGTTCACCGTGAACAGGTACTCCACGTCGTACCACAGTTGCACGAGTATGCTCAAAATGCCATATGCCTTGTTGCCCGGGTGTGCGGCAAGGCGTTCGCCCACCTCCTTCTGTATCATACCGCTGCAGTAGGGGATGTGCTCCTTGTTGTCGAGCATTTTGAAGAATATCTGGCTCGATATATTGTATGGGTAGTTGCCTATGAGCATAAAACGGTTGCCGGCGAAAACACGGTCGAGGTGCATCTTTAGGAAATCGTCGGGGATTATGTTCTCCTCGCCCAGCTGTGGCAGATTTTTGCATAGGTAGCTAACCGACTCTTCGTCAATCTCCACCACCTTTACGGGGCGTGCTTTTTCGAGCAAAAACTGCGTGAGTACTCCCATTCCCGGGCCCACCTCAAGTATCGGCATATCGGGGCATACATCTACTGTGTCGGCAATGTCGCGTGCTATCTGCAAATCTGTGAGAAAGTGTTGCCCAAGGTGTTTTTTTGCTGTTACTGCTTTCATACTGCGGTTTGCTGCTCTGTTATTTTTAATTAAAAAATTACAAAAAGGAGGTGTTTCTTTAAGATATTGCTATATTTGCAAATAAATGCCTGCGCTTTTTGCCGTTTGCTCTCACTAATTAAAACAATTTTTGTTGTTTGCGGGTTGCCCCCATTAGATGCAAAGGTAAATAAAATCCTAAATTTTGTTTCAAACTTGTGAAAAAGATTTTTAATAATATTATAAAAAGTGTATTGCCGCTGCTGCTTGGGGTGGTAATTTTATATTGGATATATGCCGAATTCGACTTTTCACAAGTGGGTGTGGCGCTCAAGGAGATGGACCTCTTTTGGTTTGTGCTGTCGCTCTTTTTTGGTGTTTTCAGCCACGTGTTGCGTGGCTGGCGTTGGCAATTGGCTCTTGCCCCTATGGGGTATTTCCCACGTCGCGGCAATTGCGTATATTCCATTTTTATAGCCTATGCCGCCAATCTGTTGTTGCCCCGCGTGGGCGAGGTGTCGCGTTGCGTGGTGCTCGACCGCTACGATTCCGTTCCCTTTGCGCAGTCGCTTGGCACGGTAGTCACGGAGCGCCTCATAGACACAGTGATGGTGCTGCTTATAACAACAACGGCTGTTTTGCTGCAGTGGAATGTTTTTTATGCCTTTGTAACAGAGGCCGGTGGCGGCATTTTTAGTTTTGATGCCGTGTCGGCTATGGGTGGCCCGGCTGTCTTTGCCTTGTCGCTTGTTGCAGTGGCTGTGCTGCTCTTCCTGTTGCTGCGCAAAATGTCGCTTTGGGCAAAAATAAGGTCGTTTTTCAACCATTTTGTGGAGGGTATGTGCTCCATTGCCAAGATGAAACACGCCTGGCTCTTTATTCTTGAAACCGTGGGTATATGGTTTTGTTATTTTATGCAATTCTATCTCTGTTTCTTCTGTTTTTCGTTCAGCACGGGGCTTTCGCTTGCAGCCGGCCTGTTGTTGTTTGTGGCCGGTAGCATAGCCGTGGTGGTACCCACCCCCAATGGTGCCGGGCCTTGGCATTTTGCCGTCATAAGCATAATGGTTATATATGGCCTTTCAACAACCGATGCATCGCTTTTTGCGTTAATAGTTCATTCATCGCAAACACTGCTGGTTGCCCTCCTGGGTGTGCTGGCGCTTGTGATGCTACCATTGACAAATCGTTTAACAACTAAAAAATAAATTTATGGCACTAACAATTAAAGACTTGTCGCCTCGCGAGGTGTGGAAACACTTTGAGGCCCTCACACAGATTCCTCGTCCTTCGGGGCATATGGAAAAGGTTCAGAAATTTTTGCTCGACTTTGGCAAGAGTATCAATGTGAATACTTGGCAAGACGAGGCGGGTAATATAATTATGCGCAAGCCGGCAACAGCGGGCTTGGAGGGGCGCAAGGGTATTATCTTGCAGGCGCATATGGATATGGTGCCCCAAAAGACTCCCGACAGCAAGCACGACTTCCTGAACGATCCTATAAAAACCGTTGTCAAGGGCGATTGGCTATATGCCGATGATACCACGCTTGGTGCCGATAACGGTCTTGGTGTGGCTGCCATTATGGCTATTATGGAGGATAACACCTTGCAACACGGTCCCTTGGAGGCTCTCATCACCGTAGATGAGGAGACCGGTATGTTTGGTGCATTCGGTCTTAAGGGCGGTGAACTCGAAGGTACCGTGCTCTTGAACCTCGATTCCGAGGAAGAGGGCGTTATGTACATTGGTTGTGCTGGCGGCTTGGATATCACAGCTTCTATGGAATTTATGGCCGAGGAGCCCATTGAGGATGATATCGCTGTGAAAGTGCAGTTGAAGGGTTTGCGCGGAGGTCACTCGGGCCTTGAGATAAACGCAGGCCGTGGCAACGCCAACAAACTTATGGCGCGTTTCGTGCGAGAGGCTATGGACGAGTGCGGTGTTACACTTGCAAGCTGGAAAGGTGGCAATATGCGCAACGCCATTCCCGCAAGTTGCGAGGTGGTGCTCACTATGCCCGATGAGGCTGTGGGCGAGCTCACCGACATTGCAGCAAAGTATGAGGCTCTTTTCAATAGCGAGTATGCCACAATAGAGGAGGGTATTACCTTGCGTGTGGAGGCTGCCGAAATGCCCGAGAATGTGGTGCCCGAGGAGATTCAGGATAACCTGCTCGATGCCATTCTTGCCTGCCACGATGGTGTTTTGCGCTTCATTCCTACAATCCCCGACACGGTGGAGACTTCGAGCAACCTCTCTATCGTAACCATTGCCGATGGCAAGGCCGAGATAAATATCCTTGCACGTAGTTCGTGCGACTCTATGAAGGAGTATCTTGCCCTGCAACAGTCGAGTTGCTTTGCTATGGCGGGTATGAAGGTGGAATTAAGCGGTGGCTATAGCGGCTGGCAGCCCAATGTGAAGTCGCCTCTGCTTGCTGCCCTCAAAGAGGCCTACAACGATATGTTTGGCAAGGAACCCGATGTGCGCGTTATTCACGCGGGCTTGGAGTGTGGTATCATATCCACCAACTATCCTGAAATGGATATGATTTCATTCGGTCCCACACTTATGTCACCTCACTCTCCCACAGAACGTGTAGAGATAGCAACGGTAGATAAATTCTATGCTCTCGTTAAGGCGCTTGTGGTAAATGGCGTGAAATAAGGAGTGTAAGGTGTTTTTGCAAAATGGCAGTAGTTTTGCGCTACTGCCATTTTTTTCTATCCGTTTTCAATATTTTTATAAGAAAAAAGCTAAAAATGATTGCGGAAAATATAAATTTTGTATATTTGCTATCGGCCGACGTAAATGTGGGCACATATTAGGGAATTGATTATTTTTTAACATATTTATTTACTTAAAAATCGAAAAGCTATGAAAAAGTCTTTTAAGTTTTCGGCCTTGTTGCTTTCTGCAACTATTTTGTTGTCCTCTTGTATTGGTTCTTTTGGCTTGACAAACAAAGTTAAGGATTGGAACGAGAGCCTTGGCAACAAATTCGTGAACGAGCTTGTGTTTGTTTGTATGCACATTGTTCCCGTATATCCTATTGCAATTTTTGCCGATGCAGTTGTGCTTAACTCTATTGAGTTCTGGACAGGCGATAACCCAATGGCTTCTAATGTAGGCGAAACAAAGATTGTTACCAACACTGCAGGTGAGGATATCCAGATTACAACTACCGAGAATGGTTATAACCTCTCTAACGGCGAGCAGGAGATGCAGTTTGTATTCGACGAGGCTGAAAAGACTTGGAGTGCAGTTTACGATAACGAGTCTGTTAAACTTATGCAGTTTACAGGTGACAACAGCGCGCAGATGTTTACACTCAACGGTAACTCTATGAATGTTACTCTTGACGAGGCCGGTGTTAATGCGGCTCGCTTGCTTACATTTGGCGGCTTTGCTATGAAATAAGAATAGCATTTTGTAATGAACAGTGAAAAAACGGATATTAAAGATTTTAATGGCGAGGATACCTCGTACGACCACGTTCTAAAATATACAGGTGTATTTGGCGGGGTACAAGTGCTTGCAATGTTGGTGTCTATGCTACGCAACAAGCTGGCAGCAATGTGGCTCAGCAGGGCGGGAATGGGCTTCTATATGATTTATTCCAATATAGCCTCACTTGTGTCGAGTTCCTCAAATGCCGGAATTCCGTTTAGTGCTGTTAAAAACATATCGGAACTGTACGAAAACAGTAGTGCGCAACAGGTTGAGGCGTATATTGTTGCTGTGCGTTCTTGGAGCTTGTGGACGGCGTTTTTCGGTGCGTTATTATGCGTGCTGATGGCGCCGTTCATCAGTTTCTTCTCCTTCGATGGCGATTGGGACTATACTTTGGAGGTGGCGCTGCTTGCTCCAATGATTTTTGCCACGGCCGTCACCAATGGCGAAATTTCCATTCTCAAAGGCACCCGCAAACTCAAATGTGTTGCCGCAGTGACAACGGTGAGTGCCCTGTTTACGCTTGTGAGCGTTTTGCCGTTCTTCTATTTTTTTGATTTCAGGGGTGTGATACCGGCACTCGTGGTAAACGCGGTGGTGATAATGCTTGTGCATCTGCATTACTCGTTACGCATATTCCCCTGGCGGGTAAGCCTTTTTTCGGATGAGGTGCTGCGCAAGGGTGTAAGTATGATAAAACTTGGTATCCCCTATGTGGCCGCATCTATTATAAATGCCCTCACGGCGCTTGCCGTTCCTGCAATCCTATTCAGCTTGGGCGGTGTTGAAGATGTGGGCTTGTATAAAGTTGGTTACGGGCTTATGGTCGTGTATGCCGGAATTGTATTCGTGGCTGTGGAGAGCGACTATTTTCCACGTCTTGCGGCTGTTAAAGACAATGTGGCCCGAATGAATTATGCAATAAACCAGCAAATAGATATTTGCGTGCTGTTTATTGCGCCGTTGCTCATCTTTATGATGCTTGCAATGCCTTTTATAATAAGAATATTGTTTACCGCTGAGTATTTGGCTGTTGCAGCTATGGCCATACTCTCGGCTTTCTATATGTTTTTCAGAGCGATAATGCTCCCCATTGCATATACCGCCCTTGCCAAGGGTGATACGGTGATATACCTGATAATGGAGATTGCTTACGATGCCTTCTCACTGGCACTCATTGCGACGGGCTATTATTGGGGCGGAATAACGGGCACGGGTGTAGCTTTGTCTGTTGCAAGCCTTTTGGATGTCGTTATGATTTCGGTGTGCTATTCCCGCAGATATGGTTTCCGTTATTTCCCTTCGACGGTGAAACTGTCGCTTGTGCAGGGTGCTCTATTGTTTGCGGCTCTCTGCTTGTGCCTGCAGGGATGTGTGTGGGTGAAGTATGGTTGCGGCCTGCTTGTCCTTGCAGCCTCTCTCTGCTATTCGTTTAATGTCCTGAAGGCGAAAACGAGCATCGTTGCCACGTTGAAGAATAGAATTTTTAATAAGATTGGTCGTAAATAAAAGAGCCCTGCTCATTTGTTAATAAAATAAATTATGGAACATCCCGAAAACAACAAGGCATACAAAGGGCTGAAGGTGAACGATGGGGTGGAGCGTTTGAGTTCCGTGAACCCCTATTTGTCGCAGCGCCGCGTGAAGCGCGCAGCGCTCCTTTCAGTAGATGACTATGTGCAGGGCATTCTGCGTGGCGATGTTATGATTTTGAGCCGTGCCGTCACTCTTGTGGAGAGTCTTTTGCCCGAGCATCAGGTGGTGGCTCAAGAGATAATCGAGCGCCTGTTGCCCTATTCGGGAAAGTCGTTGCGTGTGGGTATTACGGGAGTGCCGGGTGCGGGTAAAAGCACTTCGATAGATGCTTTCGGTATGCACATATTGCAGGAGCGTGGCGGCAAGCTGGCTGTGCTTGCAGTGGACCCAAGCAGTGAACGCAGCAAGGGCAGCATCTTGGGCGACAAGACGCGTATGGAGCGCCTTTCGGCACGGGCCGATGCCTTTATACGCCCCAGCGCCTCGGCGGGCTCGCTTGGCGGTGTGGCACGAAAAACACGCGAAACCATTATCTTGTGCGAGGCGGCAGGTTATGACACCGTTTTTGTGGAAACGGTGGGTGTGGGGCAGAGTGAAACGGCTGTTTGCTCTATGGTCGATTTTTTTCTTCTGTTGCAAATAGCGGGTGCCGGCGACGAATTGCAAGGTATAAAACGCGGTATTATGGAGATGGCCGACGGTATTGTAATAAACAAGGCCGATGGTGCCAATAAGGAGGAGGCGCAGCGGGCTGCCGTGCATTACAGGAATGCCTTGCAGCTGTTCCCAATGCCTCAAAGCGGAATACGCCCGCAAGTGCTCACATATTCCGGTTTCTACGACATAGGCATAAAGGAGGTTTGGGATATGATATATGATTATATAGCCAAAGTGAAGTCCAACGGTGCTTTTGAAAAAAGGCGCAACAGCCAGGCCAAATATTGGATGTACGAAACCATAAACGAGCAGTTGCGTAACCGCTTTTACAATGCCTGCGGCGTGGAGGAACAGCTTGTGCATTTTGAAAAGGAGTTGCTCGACGGCCGCATCACATCCTTTGCCGCGGCATCCAAAATGCTCGAATTTTACGATTCCCTCATTGAAAAATAGTTATGGATAAAAGGCTTGTTCGCAAACAGGTGCGCGAGGCTCTTGCCGCCATATCCCCCGAGGAAAAAATGCAGAAATCCACAATGCTTGCCCTTGCTCTTTTGGTGCACCCTGCGGTGAGGAGTGCGGGTGTTGTGGCGCTCTTTTCCCCGCTGCCCGACGAGCCGCAGATAGGCGAAATAATAGAATTGCTGTCGCGTGAGCGCACCGTGCTACTGCCACGGGTAGAGGGTGATGTTATGCGTTTCTATCCATTTTCTCCCTCTGCAATGTCCAAGGGCTCCTATGGTATTTCGGAGCCTATGTGCGGCGAGCCTTTTCCGCACGATGAAATCGATGTCATCATAGTGCCCGGAGTGGCATTTACCGCCAATGGGGCGCGTATGGGGCGTGGCAAGGGATTCTACGATAAATATATGTCGCAAGAGGGCTTTAAGGCACACAAGATAGGTGTTTGCTATTCCGGGCAGGTGGTGCAGTCGTTGCCTTGCGAACGGCACGATGTTTATATGGATGAGGTCATATATAAATAAGAAAAAGCTATCCGCGGATAGCTTTTTCTTATTTATATTCCAATTACTCCTCGTCGTCTATCACTCCATTGTAGGCAAGCTCGCCTTCGACGATGAAGAAGAGCTCCTCGGGAAGATATTCGCCGATGTTGTTCTTCTTGGCCTCCTTGGCAATGAAACGGGCGATGTCGTCAATGTCTATATCGACATATTCGTTGCCGTTGTCGAGGATACCGCTCTTGTCGTAATAGTCGTAAATGGTATCGAGGAAATAGTAAAACTCGTCGTCGCTGAATTTCTCTTTCAAATCCTGCGGCAGGCGCTCGCGTATGTAGGCGATGGTCTTCTCGTCATCGAGGTCCTCGATGCTGAATTCGTCGTTCTGCATAGTGCGTTATCCTAAAAGAGCCTCGAACTTGGCCTGTACGTCGGCCTTTGATTTTGAGCCCACGAACTTGTCAACCACCTTGCCGTCTTTTATGAAGATTACGGTGGGCACGTTGCGTATGCCATACTCTGCAGTGAGGTCGCAAGCCTCTTCGATGTCGCACTTTGCTACAGCAATGCGGCCTTCATACTCGTTTGAGAGTTCGTCGATGATGGGTGCAAGCTGTTTGCAGGGGCCGCACCAGGATGCGCTGAAATCGAGTACAATGGGCAGATTGGTTGCCATAAACTCCTGTGAATTCTCGTCTGTTACAATAAATGCCATAGTTGTTACGTTTTTTAAGTTACTAATTTAATTTATAATCTATATTCGGTAATTCTTTCAAATACTCTATTAACTCATATTCTACTGTAATATTGTGGGTTTTTGATACAAGTTCAAGTGTGAATTCGTGTTCGTAATCCTTTACGTTTATTTGCAATTTGCTGGGGCCGGGGTGTTTCTCGGCATAATCCATAATGTTTTCGTATATCTCGTCGGTGAGTGCCATTATGTCGAACGAAATGGTGATGCTTTTTACCATCTTGTCCTTTATCTCGGGCATAAGTTCTATGCTGCTTACCACAAAATCGAACTTGGTGGGGTCCCAGCGGCGGCTTTGGCAGCTGCCCTTTATGTAAAGAAAATTGCCGGGAGTGAAGTAGTTTTGCTTCTTCATCCATTCATCACCAAAGAAGAACAGCTCGGCCGTTCCCGAAAAATCCTCGACTTTGGCAACGCCAAATGGGCTGCCCTTCTTGGTGAAACCGGTACGTGGTGCATCGGCAACCACGCCGCCAAATGTGATTTTACGATTGGCCAACGTATCAAGGTCGTTCATCTCCACAGCCTTTGTATTGCAGAATTCGTTGAGTATGAGGCGGAAGTCGTCGAGCGGGTGTGCCGACAGGTATATGCCCACAAGCTCGCGCTCGCGGTTGAGCCTTTCGAGTGTGCTCCAACTGCCACCCTCGGGCACTTCGGGCTTGGGTATCTCGGGCATCTCCTCGGCGCCGAACAGCGTGTTTTGTGCCGAAGCCTTGTCCGTCTGGAATACGTTGCCGTAACGTATGAGGCTCTCAAGGAACTGCTCGCCCTTGTTGTTTGTGCTCATATATTGCTCGCGGCTTATGCCGCCGGGGAGCTCGTCGAATGCTCCCGACAGGGCAAGGCTCTCAAGGTTCTTGCGGTTGCAGGCGGTGAGGTTCACGCGCTGTACAAAATCAAATATATCGGTGAAGGGGCCGTTTGCCTCGCGTTCGTCTATTATGCTCTGCACGGCAATGTCACCCACGCCTTTTACGGCACTCAATCCAAAGCGTATGTCGCCCTTCTTATTCACGCTGAACTTGCGGTGCGACTCGTTCACATCGGGGCCCAATACGTTTATACCCATACTCTTGCACTCCTGCATAAGTTTGGTTATTTCGTTTATCTTGTCGAGGTTGCGGCTCAGTGCTCCCGCCATATATTGCGGCGGATAGTGTGCCTTCAGGTACGCGGTCTGGTAGGCCACCCAAGAGTAGCAGGTTGCGTGCGATTTGTTGAAGGCGTATGAGGCGAACTTCTCCCAGTCGGCCCAAATCTTTTCGAGTGTGGCTTCGGGGTGTCCGTTGCTCTTGCCACCGTTGATGAATTTAGGCTTCAGTTCGTCGAGCTTTTCCTTCAGTTTCTTACCCATAGCCTTGCGCAGAGTGTCGCTCTCGCCGCGGGTGAAATTGGCCAGAAGGCGCGATAGAAGCATCACCTGCTCCTGATAAACGGTAATTCCGTACGTGTCCTTCAGGTATTTTTCCATACAAGGGATGTCGTACTTCACAAGTGCGGGATTGTGCTTGCGCTCTATAAAGTCGGGGATGTAGTCCATAGGGCCCGGGCGGTAGAGGGCGTTCATCGCAATGAGGTCCTCAAAAGTGCTGGGCTGCAGTTCCCTCAGATATTTTTGCATTCCGGGCGACTCGAACTGGAACGTACCGATGGTGCTTCCCTTGCAGTACAGCTCGTATGTGAGCGGATCGTCAATGGGTATGTTGTCTATGTCAACGTCTATCTTGAGGCTCAAACGTATGTTTTCTATTGCCTCGTTTATTACAGAGAGGGTTTTAAGGCCCAGGAAGTCCATCTTTATGAGGCCCGTTTCCTCAATAACGCTACCCTCGTACTGTGTCACAAGCATCTTTTCGCCGGTCTCCTTGTCCTCGGCAATGCTTATGGGCACGTGGTCGGTGATGTCGTCGCGGCAGATGATGGTGCCACAGGCGTGCACGCCGGTGTTGCGCACGTTGCCTTCGAGCATCTTGGCATATTTTATGGTGTCGCGCAGAGTGGGGTTGGGCGATGCCTCGGCCTCACGCAACTCGGGCACCGATGCGATGGCGTTGGTAAGGTTCATCTTCAGCCCGTCGGGCAGGCGGTCCGGGATAGCCTTGCACAGTTTGTTCGACTGGTCGAGCGGCAGTTTCTGCACGCGCGCAACATCCTTAATGGCCAGCTTGGTTGCCATTGTGCCATATGTAATGATGTGTGCCACCTTTTCCTGCCCGTATTTCTCGGTCACCCAGTTGAGCACGCGGCCACGGCCGTCGTCATCGAAGTCAACGTCGATATCGGGGAGCGATATACGGTCGGGGTTGAGGAAACGCTCGAACAGCAGATCGTATTTTATGGGGTCCACCCTTGTGATTCCCAATGCGTATGCCACCACACTGCCGGCAGCCGAGCCACGGCCCGGGCCCACAGCCACGCCAAGCTCCTCGCGGGCGGCACGAATAAAGTCTTGCACAATGAGGAAGTATCCCGGGAAACCCATCGTCTTCATAATGTGCAGCTCAAAATCTATGCGGTCGGTTAGCTCCTGGTCAAAGGGCTCGGGGTAGCATTTCTTTGCTCCGTCGTATGTGAGCTTGCGCAGGTAGTCGCCTTCGAGTTTTATGCGGTACAGTTTTTCGTAGCCGCCAAGTTTCTTTATCTTCTTTTCGGCATCCTCCTGCGAGAGCACCACGTTGCCTTTTTCGTCGCGGGTGAACTCGTTGAAAAGGTCCTCGTGTGTGAATTTCTGTCTGTATAGCTCCTCGGTGCCAAACTCCTCGGGGATGGCGAAGGTGGGCATAATGGGCGCGCTGTCGATGGAGTAGAATTCAACCTTGTCGCATATCTCCACTGTGTTTGTGAGCGCTTCGGGCACATATGAGAACATTTTGTTCATCTCGGCCTTGGTTTTCATCCACTCCTGTTTCGAATAGAGCATACGCTTGGGATCGTCAAGGTCTTTGCCTGTGTTGAGACATATGAGGCGGTCGTGTGCCTCGGCATTCTCCTCGTCAACAAAGTGCACATCGTTGGAGCAGATGAGTTTTACCCCGCACTTGCGGCTCAGCTCCTCCAAGTGCTTGTTCACCTCAAGCTGTATTGGATATACCTCGTGATTGGCGCGTTCTACGGTGGCTTTGTGTATCTGCAACTCCAGGTAGTAGTCGTCGCCAAAGAGGTTCTTGTACCACATTACGGAATCCTCGGCTTTTTGCAGGTTGCCACCAATTATAAGTTGCGGTATTTCGCCACCAAGGCAGGCCGAGCAGCAGATTAAGCCTTCGTGGTATTTCTCAATCTCCACTTTGTCGGTACGTGGTGTGTAGTAATATCCTTCGGACCAAGCCTTCGATACTATCTTCACAAGGTTGTGGTAGCCTTTTTCGTTCTTTGCCAAGAGAATAAGGTGGTGTCCGCGCATATCCTCCTTCTGGTCGCGGTTGAAAAGGCGGCGTTCGGCTACATAGACCTCGCAGCCAATGATGGGCTTGAACTTCTCTTCGTTGCTCTTGCCTTTGTTCACCTTGTTTACATAATTAAAAAACTCTTTTATGGCCATCATATTGCCGTGGTCGGTTACGGCAATGCCGCGCATCCCGTCGGCAATAGCCTTGTCAACCAGTTTCTTGACAGATGCCTGTCCGTCGAGAATGGAGTATTGTGTATGTACGTGCAGGTGAACGAAATCGTGCATATTGTGCGTAATTTATTAAGCGTTGATAAAGTTAATAGCTTTTGTTCATTCGGCATAGCTCTTTGCGCAAAAAGTTATCAACAATTTGCACTCTTTTGGTGTGGCGTGGCAATGCATATGCTCCTCTTCGGTGGCGCGTATGGCGCGTTTTGTCAAATAAAATCCCGGTGATGGGTGTTTTTGCCTGTTTTTGTTTGCGATTTAACAAATTGTTACTATTTTTGCGGTAAATCACGAATGTACTTTACACTTGCCGTGTGGTATATTCGTATATGTAACATATTCTCTACGATGAAAAAACTCGATAGGATTAAAAAGATTAAGAACATCAGAATACACCGCGAGGGTACCGAGATTCTGCTTGTGTCACTGCTCCTGCTGTTGCTGATAAATGTTCCTCTATGGTATTTCTTGCCATCGTTTGTGGTGCTTAATTCAATAGTAAGCATAGTTACAATTACCATATATTTGTTGATGGTGAATTTCTTCCGTAGCCCCATAAGGCGTTTTCAGGGCGACACGGATAATATAGTGGTTGCTCCGGCCGACGGCAAGGTGGTAGTTATAGAAAATGTTTATGAGCCCGACCATTTTAAGGCGGAACGCAAGATGGTTTCAATCTTTATGAGTCCTATGAATGTGCACGCCAACTGGTATCCCGTAGATGGTGTGGTTAAGCGTGTGGAACACCAAAAGGGCAAATTCCACAAGGCGTGGTTGCCCAAAGCCAGCACAGAGAACGAGCGTTCGCTGGTGGTGATTGAATTGCCCGATGGCCAGGAACTGCTTATGCGCCAGGTGGCGGGTGCTATGGCACGCCGCATTGTTACATACTCAACGGTGGGCGAGGAGTGTTTTATAGACCAGCATATGGGATTCATTAAATTCGGTTCCCGTGTCGATGTCTATCTGCCGCTTGATGCCGAGGTTTGCGTGAACCTGGAACAGAGAACCGTAGGTAACGAAACCATTATTGCCAAACTGAAAGAGAAATAACCTATGCAAATTAAAAAACATATTCCCAATGCTATAACCTGTTGCAACCTGTTTTCGGGTTGTGTGGCTTGCGTGATGGCGCTGCAAGGCGATTTCCACGCTGCGCTTCTGTTCATTGTCTTGGGTGCTGTTTTTGATTTCTTCGACGGAATGGTTGCACGCCTGCTCAAAGTGTCGTCGCCCCTTGGGGTTCAGATGGACTCGTTGGCCGATGATATTACTTTTGGCCTTGCCCCCGCAGCCGTGGTCTTCTCCTTTATGAGGAACCTGCCCCTGCCTGCATTTATGATGCCTGTGGCCGATGTTTTCCCCTATTATGCCTTTTTGATTGCAGTGTTTTCGGCCGTGCGCCTTGCGAAATTTAACATTGATACCCGCCAGACAACAACATTCATTGGTTTGCCCACGCCGGCAAACGCTCTGTTTTGGGTGTCGCTTGTGGCCGGTCTTGGCGGTTGGATTACCGAGTTGAATGCCGGTTGGTTGCTTATGATAGGTTTGATTACGCTGTTTGCCTATCTCTTGGTGGCTGAAATTCCGATGTTCTCCCTTAAATTCAAAAGTTTTGCTTGGGAGAATAACAAGGCACGTTATATTTTCCTCATTTGTTCCATCCCTATGTTGCTGCTTGGCATCACTGCCGCAGTGGCAATAATAGCGTGGTATCTGCTGCTTTCTGTGGCTCTTTATCTCTCGGAAAAGAGAGCGTAAAGTAAAATAGCTTTGGCACAAATCCGTTTTATCGTGGAGATTGTTTTTTTAGTAAATTGAATTATTTCGGATATGAGCTTTATATTTCTACTGCTGATATTGGCAGTTTTTGTAATAATATTGATTCCGGCGTTTCTCTTTTCGGCGATTCGCACAATACTTTCGATGCTTGGCTTTATGTTTACAGGCAAGCGTCGCCGTTCTTCCTCCTCATCATCATCCTCTTCATATGGTGGCACGGGCTCGTTCTACGGCAGCTCAACGAATAGTGGGCAGGCCGGGCAATCCTCGTCGGCACCGCGTAAAAAGATGTTCGACAAAGACGAGGGTGAGTATGTAGATTTCGAGGAGATAAAGGAGGAAAAATAACCTGTTATCTTTTCTTGGTAAAGAATTCTTTCATCAGCGCCGTGGCTTCGTCGGCGCCGATGCCTGCGGTTACAACCGTTTTGGGGTGCAACGCGTTGGGCGCATATTTGCGGTAGCCTCGTTTGTCGTCGTCGGCACCATAGACCACCCGCCCGAGTTGTGCCCAACCGATGGCTCCCGCACACATGGGGCAGGGTTCCACGGTTACGTATAGCGTGCAGTCGTTCAGGTATTTGCCGCCAATGTTGGCCGCTGCGGCAGTAATAGCCTGCATCTCGGCGTGGGCAGTAACGTCGTTGAGTGTTTCGGTGAGGTTGTGTGCGCGGGCTATTATGCGCCCCTTGCATACGATTATTGCGCCTATGGGCACCTCGTCTTCGGCATAGGCCTTGCGTGCTTCGGCAAGCGCCTGTTTCATATAATCGGTGTCGGTCATTGTGATGCTCATCGGTTCATCTCGTGCTCGCTGAAGAGGGTGGGGTAATCGGCATCCATACTTTTATATATGGCGGTGAGCAGTGTCTTGCGCATCCAATTGCTCTTGTTGGCTATTTTGTATTTCTTCAGATAGTCGTTTATTATCTTCATCTCCTCGTCGCTCACAAGGCATACAACGCGTGAGTGGCGCACGGGTTGCACGCGCGTCGCTGTTGCTTTTAGTGTTTTTGTCTTTTTTGTGCCCATAGGAGTGCTTAGTATTGCTTTTGAAAAGCAAAATTAGTGTAAATGAGCCCGAAATGCAAATTTTAGCTTGTTTTTCGCCGCAAGTAGTAGTATCTTCGCCATAATAATATTAAAACAGCTATGGCACAGCATAACCTGTTAGGTAAAAAAGGCGAAATGTTGGCTGCCCGTTATCTGCTCGACAAGGGGTATGCCATATTGGAATACAACTGGCGTTGCGGGCACAAGGAGATAGACCTCATTGCTCAAGAGCGCGATGTGCTTGTGTTTGTGGAGGTGAAGAGCCGCGCAACCGATGCCTTTGGCGATGCGGCCGATGCTGTCACCCCTGCAAAAATTTCCCGCCTTATATCTGCCGCCGAGGTCTATGTGCAGAGGAAAAAGGTAGATTTGGATGTACGCTTCGACATTGTTACCGTTGTGGGCGATGGCGAGGCGCACACGATAGAACATATTGAAGATGCTTTTTATCCAAACTGGTAACGTATGAATATAGAGGATGCACGCATATATTGTTTGAGCAAGCAAGGGGCAACAGAGGATTTTCCCTTTGATGAAACCACATTGGCCTTTAGGGTGGAGAACAAGATTTTCGCAATCGTGGACTTGGAGAACACTACCTGGTTCTGCGTTAAATGCGATGCCGACAAGGCACTGGAGCTGCGCGACCGTTACCTGCAGATTACTCCGGCGTGGCATATGAACAAGAAGTATTGGAACCAGTTGGATATTGAGCACTTGAGCGATACCATTTTTTATGAATTGGTAGACCATTCATATTGCGAGGTTCTTAAGAAACTGCCTAAAAAGATACGCGAAAAGTATGGATTATAATAGTGCCGAATATTACATAGAGCATCTTGATATAATAGATTCCACCAATAGTTATGCCCGCGAGAATGCAGCACATCTGTGGGCTGCTGCGTGTGGTGCCAAAGCCATCGTTGTGTATGCCCGTGAGCAGACAGCCGGCCGTGGCCAGCGTGGCAATGTGTGGCAGTCGCAGGCGGGTGAAAATCTGTTGGCAAGCATTGTGGTGCGCCCGGTTTCGTTGCCCGTGCATTTGCAATTCGCCCTCTCACAAGCCATAGCGCTTGCAGTGCGTGCCGCTATGGGCTATATGAACGTGGATACACAGCTTAAATGGCCCAATGACATTTATGCAGGCAAGCGCAAGTTGGCAGGTATTTTGGTGGAACTCGACTGCTGTAGTGAGCTTGTGGAACAGGCTGTGATAGGGGTGGGGCTCAATGTGAATCAGGAACAGTTCGCCCCTATGGACAAAGTGCCTGTTTCAATGAAGATGCTCACAGGTGAAACTTATGACGTAGATGAGGTGCTTGGCGTGTTGCTCGATAGTTTTTCCTATTACTATTCTCTATTGGAAAGCGGTAATTATTCCCTGCTTGCAGCCGATTACAAAGCGCATCTGTTGGGCTATAAGAAGGTTATGCGCTACCGCGATTCGGTATCGGAGTTCGATGCCCGCATTGTGGATGTGCATAGCAACGGCCATCTTTGCCTGCAATGCGCAGATGGCTCTACACGCACCTATGCCTTCAAGGAGGTGGAGCTTGTTATTTAGAATCTTTTTCCCTCTCGCGGCGCAGTTTTTCGCGCCTGCGCATAAGTACCCATAAGATGGCCAGTACGACCACCGATACACCCACGGTTACCCATTTTTCGGTATCGCTCATTTCGTTGTTACGCGGTATCAGGTAGGCATAGGCCGCTGCTGTGTATATGGCAAGAATGGCCACTGTTATGTTTGGGTTTCTGAAGAATCTCATATCTTGTTGCTATGGTTTATGCAAAGGTACTGTTTTTTTATTATATAAAGTCGATAAACCGTGATTTTGGAATAAGAAGCATAAATCTTTAACCTTTATTGCACGATTGAGAAAAATAATATAATTTTACAAAGTAGTATGTATAATCATAAACAAGTAGATATATGGCAAAGTTTAAGAGAATTCTTTTGAAGCTCAGTGGCGAAAGCCTTATGGGCGAACAGGGTTACGGCATCGACGTGAAACGCCTTAACGAGTATGCGGCACAGATTAAAGAGGTTGCCGAAATGGGTGTGCAGATTGGTATAGTAATTGGTGGCGGCAACATCTTCCGCGGCCTCACAGGCGCAGGCAAAGGCTTCGACCGCGTGAAGGGCGACCAGATGGGTATGATGGCCACCGTTATAAACAGCCTTGCTTTGAGTTCGGCACTTGGTGCCGCCGGTGTTCCCAACAAGGTGCTCACTGCAATTCGTATGGAGCCCGTGGGTGAGTTCTACACCAAGTGGAAGGCCATAGAGGCTATGGAGGCCGGTATGGTGGTTATTATGGCTGCAGGTACAGGCAGCCCCTACTTTACAACCGACACAGGCTCGTCGTTGCGCGGTATTGAGATTGAAGCCGATGTGATGCTCAAAGGAACCCGCGTGGATGGTATCTACACTGCCGATCCTGAAAAGGACCCCACAGCAACCAAGTTCGACGATATAAGCTACGACGAGGTGTTGAGCCGCGGTCTCAAGGTTATGGATATGACTGCCACAGCTATGTGCAAGCAGAACAATCTTCCCATCTATGTATTCAATATGGATATTGTGGGTAATCTTAAGAAGGTTATGAACGGCGAGGAAATAGGTACCTTTGTTCATCCTTAAGCATTGGAGATAGTATCAAAAAAAGGAGTTCACTCGCCGAGTGAACTCCTTTTTTGTGTGATATGTGGAGCTATTGTGCATCTTGTGTGAGCAACCAGCCGCTGGTTTGCGTGACTACTGTGTTTACAGCAGCGGTGCCGGTGCTTATTGCGTGTACAACACCGTCGTTCACCGTGATGCCGGTGCCGTTTATTGCGTGGTCATACGATTTTGCAAATACTGCACCACCGTTTATGGTAATGTCGTTACCGGTGATGGCGCGCGTTTTGCGGTCATACTCGGCAGCAATAAAATTATTGGCAGTGGCAAGAATTGTGATATCGCCACCGTTTATTGTCATATTGCCGTTGCAATTGAATCCTTTGGAGCCTTCTCCCTTGCAATTAAGAGCTATGATGCCGTCGTTTATCAACAGGTCGCCGTCGCATTTGAAACCGCCGGCAGTGGTGGTGTCGCTGCTCAATGTGCCCTCGACAATGCCTGTGATTTTGCCACCCTCGATGGTTATGTTGCCTTTGCTGTTGATTATTCTTGAGCCGTTTCCCTTAACCTCGCCCTGTATGTTGCCGCCGTTGAGTGTGAAGTTGCCGCTTGTCTTGAATATGGAGCTTTTCTCGTCGTTGGTGCGGGCGTTGATGTAACCGCCGCTTATGATTGTGTTGGCGGTGATATTGGTATCGGTGCCATCATATTCGGCTTTCAGAGCCTCGCCACCGGCATTGATACCAAGTTTGCCGGCCTCTATTATGATGTTTCCTTTACCGCAGTCCACGCCATTGCCGTCGGCCTTTATTTTCACAACGGGCGATGCGCTTGCAGTGCGGCCAATTCGGAATTGGTCGTTTGTATTGAAGCCGTCTTTCAGTGCGGTTACGTTTATGTTGCCGCTACGTATGCGTATGTAGTCGTCGCTGCATATTCCGTGCCCGCCAAGGCTTGTGACATTGAGCGTTCCCGTGCCGTTGAAGATTATCTGCCCCTCGCTGAAGAGCGTGCCTTTCTGGTCCTCGGCGGTTCCGTCGGTTGCTGTTGCGGGTGCAGCGTATGTAGCGCCATCGCACAAGGTGTTTGTGGTGTTTGTTCCAAGGGTGAAATAAACGGTTTTGCCGCTCTGGATGTTTATGGCAGGGCCTGTGGGGTTGGTGAGCGACAGGTTGTTTACCATTATCTGGAACTTTTTGGTGCTGTATATCTTCAAGGAACCGTTGCTGCAGGTGCCGCGTACAATATAGCCCACCTTGCTGCGTGCCGAGTTTATGACAATATGCGTGTTGTTGGTTATGGTGTATGTAACATCGCTCACATTGCTGTTGCAGGTGACACCCGTTTCGCTGAAGTTTATTGTTATTATTTTGGTGGTGCTGAAGTTTTCTATGAAATCGCCCCACTCGTCAACAAGTTCGTCGGTTTCGATGGTTTCAACCGTCTCGGTGAAATTTGAGGCATCGGCTGCATCAAAAACTACGGTCCTGTTGTTGCTGTATGTGAGTGCCGTGCCGCCATTGTTGCAAGGCGATATGCTGTCCACATTGGCTGTGGCATATTGGCTTGTTGTGCCATCGGTGCTCTGCACCGCCACTAATAGCTGTGCCGAGTCGAATGTTATCTGCTTTACATTGGCGGTGTTTATGGCCTCGTATGTGTTGTTGCTGTTGTTCACATACAAAACCTGTGCTTGTGCACCTATCGATGCAAGCACTATAAGTGTCGAAAGTACTCTTTTCATCGCTTAATGAATTTTGCGGTCCTTCCCGATGCTTGCAGCAGATATATGCCCTTGGGCAGCTGTGCTATGGATATGCTGCCGTTCTCCTCCTGCTGGCGCACTTGGAATATATGTGAACCATTTATGTTATATACGTTTATGATTTCGCCTGCGTGGCAGTTTACTGCTATTTCGTCGGCAGAGATGTAGGTTATGAAACAGCCACCCTCGGGCGCAATGTCTTCGATGCCGCTGAAATCGCCAAAATATATGCGGCTTATCTCGCTCATAGGCGCTGTGTATGCAGTGCCGTTATTTTGCAGTATGTTCACATCGCTGCCGTTGAAGGTGATTCTGCGCAGCGCATCGAACTCTATAACGCTGTTCTCGCTGCTTGTTTCTATCATCATATGCTGCGCGAGGGCCGGTGTGGCCACTAACGCTGCTATTATCAGGGGTAAAAATCTTTTCATATTATAATGGGTTATAGGTCAATTGAATATCCCAAGCCTATTGCGTGCGTGTTGGCTTTGCCTTTTTCGCCAGCCTTTTCGAACAGGTAATAGAACTCAACGGAGTTGTCCTTGTTTATCTTGTAGCTTGCACCAATGCGTGAGCGCAGTTTCTCGAAACCTCTCCATTTGTCCACGCGGCTGTAAAGCTCGGTGGATACAAAGGGGTTTACCTTACACTTGGGAATATCCCACTTGGCAGTGAGGCGTGAACGTAGCACGGTGTTGTTCTTATGCTCTTTGAGTTCTTTGTTGTGCTCTATTGTCTCTGTAGGTCTTGGCCCGCCTAAAAAGCCGTCGTGGCGATGCTTGTCCTCGTCGATAAGTGCCGAATTGGTGCGTGTGTATTGCAGACGCTCGCGTAGCGATAGTGATATGCGCCCTATTTTGTAATCGGCTGTTGCCGATAGATATACACGATTTCTCTTTTCCCAATATGAGTGATCGACGTTGTAATTGGGAAATAGTACTTCTTCGCCGTTCATATCTATCCACAGGGTATTTTCTTTAGCGCTTATGTTTTTGGGGTTGTAGCCGGCTATGAATATGTAGCCCGCGTTGGCTTTTAACCAATTGGTTATTTTGTACTGGCCGCTAACGCCTATGGCAAAGCGCTCGATGTCTTTGAGATAGTCGTTGCTGCGGAACTCGAGTTCTGCGCCCACCTTGAATTTCTTGTTTATCTTCTTCGATGCCTCGAATGTGGTCCACAGGCCATAGTTGTCATCGTCGGCTTTAGCTGTGCTGAATGCCGAAAATATGAATGTAAACGCTGCTATGAGCGCAAATGCTTGTTTAATCTTTGATTTTGAATTCATCTGTGGGTGCTTTTATGGTTGTATCTACTGAATTTGTCGCATTGCCGCCTACAGGGCGGTAGTACATCTTTATGATGGCTGCATCCTTTAGGAAGTCTATGCCACCTACCTCTATTTTTACAATGTCCAGCCCGGTGCGTTTTTTAAGGTCTGCGATAAGCTCTTTCTCCTTGTCGGGGGTGATAAGGTCGATATTGTCATATTTTATTACCTTGTATGCCAGGTGGCGTATCACAAGATTGCTCTCACACACCCAAACCGATGCAATGAACAGCAGGTTGGCAAGCACCATTTCGGAGTACGAAAGTTCCTCTATCACAAGACCGTTTATGGCACTCATTGCAATGATTATGAACAGGTAGGTCATTTCGCGTATAGACACCTGCTCGGTGCGGTAACGTATGATACTGAAGATGGCAAAAAGACCAAGAGCAAAGCCTGTTTTGAGTTTTACGCCACCAAGCAGATATATGAGCAGGAATATGCTTATGGCTATGAGAATGAACGTAAAGAAATATTCTCCCTTTTTGCATTTGGGGTAGTAGAAGCCACGTACCACAATGCCCACAAAAAGCAGGTTGATGAAAAAGCCTATGAGCAGGTTGCCCATTCCGGCAAGGTTCCATATAACGTTTTCAGCTGCGCCGGTGGCTGCCCCTCCTGTTATAAACTCCTCTCCTAATGCTGCAATGGCGTTCACGGTTTGTGCGCCGCCTGCAAGAATTGTCATAAGTATATCCATATTCTATTTGTGTTGGTTTTCAAGTTTTGCTATCATACGCAGCCTCTCTTTGAAATTGTTTCTTTTCAGTTCCTTATTTGTGAGTGCGCTGCCTATGCAATATTTGCTGAATCCCGATTTTATTATCCTCAACCGGCGTATTATCTCCAATGCCGGCGATGGCACGTTGTCGTCGCGCTTGAGCTCTATGATGGCTACGTGCATAAGGCTGTCGCGCCCGTCGCTTTTCAGGTGGTGAAAGCGCAGGTTGAAATCGATGGTCAATCGCTCGGTTTTGTCCATATTTACCAGCGTTATGCGGTTGAACCAGTTCTCTATGACGGGGGAAATATCCTCAAACTTGTACCAGGCATATTCGGCAAGGAATGGAACAACTCGTTCGCTTTCGGTATGTAACGATTCCAGGCTGTTTACGAGTATGCGCTTTTTCTTCGTGCGTCCGTGGCTGTTCTTGTTCTTCACCTCGAGGAAGGTGTCGTTGGTGTCCAAATATGTGCGCACACGTATCTTCTCCCTCACCTTCTTGCCACAGTGGTGCATACGGTACATTTTGTAATCCTCTGTATCAAAGTATGTGGTATGGTAGCCGGCAAGCCTCTCGTCGTCTTTTACCTGTATGTAGTATTTGCCTTGCACGGCAAGCAGGAACTCGTTTAATTGCGCAAGTGTCGCAACGAACTTGGTGTCGGTGCGATTCATCAGCTTTATGCATTTCATCTGCTCCAGAGTGATGGGCGGCAGCTGCTTGGCTTTCTCTGTTATTGCGCTAATCATAGTGGTTTGTGGCTTGCGTGCTGCATCATTTTGCGAATATATCTATTTTTTTTTAATTTCGGTATATATTTACATAATATTAACAACCGCGATAGTTGTTTCATTGCCATCTATTGCCTATTTTTGTTAGAAATTCTACAGCTATGAATGTAAACGATATTATAGACAAGTGTTATCCCTGTGATAATGAGCTCAAACGCATATATCTTGTGCACGCCCGCAAGGTGGCTGCGCTTGCATTGGAGATGGCCGCGCACCATCCCGAACTTAATATGGATACCACATTTATAGAGGAGGCTGCTATGCTGCACGACATAGGAATCTTCCTCACCGATGCGCCACGCATATATTGCTTTGGCGACAAACCATATATATGCCACGGCTATTTGGGTGCCGAGCTTCTGCGCTCTTTGGACTATCCGCGCCACGCGGCGGTGTGCGAGCGACACACGGGTACCGGGCTCACCAAAGAGCAGATAGAACGCGAGGGGTGGCCTCTGCCTGCGCGCGATTTCGTTCCTGTCACGCTCGAAGAGCAACTAATCTGTTTTGCCGATAAATTCTACTCCAAAACCAAGCATTTAGAGCAGGCACGCACCCTCGAACAGGTGGTGGAGAGTATGCAAAAAATCTCCGATGAGTCGGTAAAAAAAGTGGAGTACTGGGCCTCTATCTTTATGTGAAAAGGTTAAAAATGGCAAGAATCGCCCCGGCGGATATATTTTTTAATATAAATTTTATATTTACTCCCTTTTATTTTGTACCTTCGCAGGTGATAATGCGGCGAGTGCCCTGTAATGGGCCTGCTTAATGCAATGTGCAGTGATATAGATGAATTTGAAAGAGATTAAAAATACAATATCTTTGCTTCTTCTGCTGGCGGTGGCTCTTGTGGCCGTTCCCGCGCAAGGCGGTATGTCGCGCGGTTTTGTATCCTCTTTGCGGTTGTTGCAGGATTCAACGGCTACCGCTGTTGCCACGCTCGATACCGCTGCTGTTGCTCCCGATACGGTATCTTCGAAAAAGAAGACAAGCGCCGATGCGGTGGAGGACCCTGTCTATTACGAGTCGTCCGACTCTATGGTGTGGTCGCGCACCGGTAATGCCTACCTCTATGGCGATTGCAGCGTTAAATATCAGAAAATAGAGCTCGATGCCGCTGTCATTTCACTGAATATGGACAGCAGCGTTGTTCGCGCCCACGGAATAACCGATTCCACAGGTGTGGCAACCGGAATTCCTGTGTTCAAGGATGGTGACACTCCCTATGAATCCGACAAAATAAGCTACAACTTCAAAAGCAAGCGCGGCTATATAAACAACGTCTTCACCGCGCAGGGCGATGGCTTTATGATGGGCGAGGCTGCCAAGAAGGATTCTACCGGTGCTTTCTATGTACACAACGGAAAATATACCACTTGCGATGCCGAGGATCCTCACTTTTACATAGCCCTCACAAGGGCAAAAGTGCGCCCCAAAAAGGATGCGGTCTTTGGCCCGGCATATTTGGTAATCGAGGACGTGCCCCTGCCATTAGCAATCCCCTTTGGTTTCTTCCCCTTCACCAGTAGCTATTCGTCTGGTTTCATTATGCCCTCTTATGGCGATGACAGTGAGCGCGGCTTCTATTTGAGCGATGGTGGATACTATTTTGCCATAAGTGACAAGGTAGACCTGAAACTCACGGGAGAAATCTTTACAAAAGGCTCTTGGGGTGTGGGTGCGGCATCCACTTATGCAAAACGTTACCGCTACTCGGGCAATGTGTCATTAAATTACCTGGTGACAAAAGAGGGTGAAAAGGGCCTCCCCGACTATGGCGTGGGCAAGAACTTCCGCCTGCAGTGGAACCATCGTCAGGATCCCAAGGCACACCCCAACAGCAACTTCTCGGCAAGTGTGAACTATGCGAGTTCAAACTATGAGAGGTCTAACCTGCATAGCATATACAACCCTGTATATAATTCGCAAACGGTGCGCACGTCGAGTGTGAGCTATTCTAAAACATTCCCCGAGATAGGCCTCACCATATCTACCACAATGAACGTGTCGCAGAATGTGCAGGATTCAATCGTGTCGCTCACACTGCCCGGCCTCAGCGTTTCGCTCTCAAAGAAATATCCGTTCAAAAAGAAAAAACGTGCAGGTGACGAAAAGTGGTACGAAAAGATTTACCTTTCGTACAGCGGCCAGTTGAGCAACAGCGTTACCTCAAAGGAGGACGAACTCTTTGAAAAGAATTTCTCAACCGAGTGGCGCAACGGCGTGAAGCACAATATCCCCATAGGTGCTACCTTCCAGTTGTTCGACTTCATCAATATCACGCCAAGTATAAACTATACCGAGCGTTGGTATCTGAATAAGATAAACCAGTCGTGGGATGCGGCCACAAATAGTGTGGTGCGCGATACCGTGAGCGGTTTCAACCGTGTGTATGACTACAACCTGGCGCTCTCGATGAATACCACCCTTTACGGTTTCTACCAGCCTGTGGGCTTCCTCAAGAACAGCCGCGTTAATATGGTGCGCCACGTGTTCAAGCCCACGCTCTCGTTTACATATGCCCCCGATTTCGGTACCGACCACTATGGCTACTACGACACATATACATATACCGACGACAAGGGCGAGGTGCGCACGGTAGAGTATTCACCCTATTCCAATGGCCTCTATGGTGTGCCAGGCAAGGGAAGAACCGGTAGCGTGTCGTTGAGTATAAGCAATAACCTGGAGATGAAGTGGCGCACCAAGAGCGACTCGCTGAAGAAAGTGAGCCTCATTGATGAGATTGGTGCCACAATGTCATATAATATGGCTGCCAAAACAAAGCCGTGGAGCAACCTCTCAACTCGCCTGCGTTTGAAGCTCTCCAAGAACTACACATTCAGTATGAATGCCGTTTTTGCAACCTATGCCTATGAGTTCAACGAGAACGGGCAGGTTGTGGTGGGCGATAAAACCGAGTGGTCTTATGGCCGTTTCGGCCGTTTCCAGGGTATGAGCCAGAATATATCATACACCTTCAATAATTCCACCTGGAAAAAGATACAAAAACTCTTTGGCGGCGACGACGAGGAGATGGAAGATGATGACCTTGCCGACGAAACCGACGAAACAACAGAGGAAAAGCCGGCCAGGTCGTTGGCAGCATCTTCAAAGAGTGAATCGAAAAATGCCGACGTGGATGCCGATGGTTATATGCCTTTCAAAATTCCCTGGAGTTTCTCCGTGTCATATGGTATAATGATGACCGAGGACCGCAGCCGCCCCATTGATGTTAAGGATATGCGTTACCCATATAAATATACTCAGAACGTGAATTTTTCGGGTAACATAGGTATCTCCGATAATTGGAGAATAAATTTCTCTTCGGGATATAGTTTTGAGGATAAAAAACTCACAACAACCACTATGAACCTGTCGCGCGACCTCCACTGCTTTGAAATGTCTTGCGGCATAGTGCTGAGCCCCTACACCTCATTCAATTTCAGTTTCCGCGCCACATCGCAGATGCTGGCCGATGCGCTTAAGTGGGATAAGAGGGATAATGGCAGTAATATCGATTGGTATTAAAAAAGCAGCAATTCAAATTGCTGCTTTTTTAATACCAAATGATTACCATATAATCTTGCTCTTGCCGTGTGCTTCAAGATACTCGTTGGCACGGGTGAAGTGGTGGTTGCCGAAGAATCCCTGATAGGCCGATAGGGGCGAAGGGTGGGGCGATGTGAGTACCAGGTGCCTGTTACGATCAATGAATGCGCCCTTTTTCTGTGCATAGCTTCCCCAAAGGATGAATACAATGTTTTCGCGACGTGTGGCAAGTTCGCGTATGGCGGCATCGGTAAATTCTTCCCACCCGCGCTTCTGGTGTGAACCTGCGGCTGCCGCGCGCACCGTGAGCGTGGCATTCAGCAGCAGCACACCCTGGTCGCTCCATCTTGTGAGGTCGCCATCGGCGGGTATTGGTGTGCCGCAGTCGGCCTCTATCTCCTTGAATATGTTAAGCAATGATGGCGGGAATGCCACTCCCTTGTTTACCGAGAAGCATAGTCCGTTGGCCTGCCCTGCACCGTGATACGGGTCCTGCCCCAGTATCACCACTTTCACATCGTTGAAGGGGCAGTGGTCGAAGGCATTGAATATGAGTTTGGCGGGCGGGTAGATGGGCGTGGGGCCACAGTACTCATCGCGCACAAATGCAGTGAGCCTTGCAAAGTACTCCTTGCCGAATTCGGCTGCAAGCACCTCTTTCCAACTGCTTTCTATCTTTACATCCATTAGATATTATATAATAGGTATGTTCATTGCAGCGCACTGCTCGCGCATCTCCTGCGGCCATATGCTTGCCTGTATCTCACCTATGTGCGCCTTTTGCAACAGCAACATACAGAGGCGCGACTGGCCTATGCCGCCACCAATGCTCAACGGCAATGTTCCCTCCAGCATACGGCGGTGGAAATATAGCTGCTTGCGTTCTTCCTTGCCCGAAATCTTCAGCTGGTGGAGCAGGGCTTTTTCGTCAACGCGTATGCCCATTGATGACAATTCAATGGCTTTGTCCAGAATGTTCGACCATATAAGCAGGTCGCCGTTGAGGCCTTCGAAACCATCTTCGTTGGGGGTGCTGTAGTCGTCATAGTCGGGGGCACGGTTGTCGTGCGGCTCGCCGTCGCCTAACTTGCCTCCTATACCTATTATAAATACAGCACCGTGCTCGCGTGTTATTCGCTCCTCCCTCTCTTTGGCTGTGAGCGTGGGGTAGAGGCGGCGCAACTCCTCGGAATGTATGAAGAAGAGTTTTTCGGGCAGTGCGGGCTTTATCTGCGGGTAGTATTCGCATATTGTGAATTCTGTGTGCAGCAGTGCGTTGTATATATCCTCCACTATTTGTTTAAGGAAAGCTACGGTGCGCTCCCGGGGGCATATTACACGCTCCCAGTCCCACTGGTCTACATACAGCGAGTGTAGGTTATCCAGTTCCTCGTGTGCGCGAATGGCGTTCATATCGGTATATATGCCGTGCCCGTGTGCTATGTTATAATCGGCAAGTGTCACTCGTTTCCACTTGGCAAGCGAGTGCACCACCTCGGCAACGGCACCGTTCATATCTTGTATGGGGAAACTCACAGCGTGTTCGTAACCATTGAGGTCGTCGTTAAGTCCCGTGCCCTGCAATACAAACAGAGGAGCTGTAACACGGCGCAAGCGCAGTGCAGCCGATAGATTCATCTGGAATATCTCCTTTATCTGTTTAATAGCCAACTCGGTTTGTTTGAGTGTAAGTAACGGCTTGTACTCTGTTTTTAGTTCATATAGTTTCATTGTTTTGACAAATTGCTGTTATTTTGCTGTAAAAAGTGTTATTTTTTTAGCTGTGTACCTTTTTTAGGTAGCTTGTTGTGGCAAAGATAGCAATTAAATCTATAATTAAGTAAATAATTGGCAATATATCGTGGAAAAAATGAATAAATATCGGATAATGAAATTTTTTGTTGTATCTTCGTGGCGGAAAAGGTCCCGTAGCTTAGCTGAATAGAGCGTCAGATTCCGGTTCTGAAGGTCCTGGGTTTGAATCCCAGCGGGATCACCACAAAACACAAATACTTTCTAAAATGTCTGCAATTCTTCACGGCATCACAGTTTCAATTCTCTATTTGCTGAACAAACTACCAATGTGCCTGCTCTATCTGTTGTCGGATTTCATCTATCTGATAATGTGTTACATTGTGGGTTATCGCCGCAAGGTAATCAGGAAGAATATGCGTAACTCGTTCCCCGAAAAGAGCAAGAAAGAGCTGCGTAAAATAGAGAAGGAGTTCTATTCTAATTTGTGCGACTACTTTGTGGAGACAATCAAATACTATGGTATGAGTGCCGAAGAGGTGGCAAAGCATATAGAGTTCAAGGGACTCGACGGGCTGCACAAAGCAATAGACGGCGGTCACTCTTGTGTGTGTTATATGCTGCACGCTTTTAATTGGGAATTCGTGACAAGCCTGCCGCTCTTCTTTAATCGCGAGAATGTTGTTGTGGGTGCGGTGTATCACAAATTGCGCAACCCTCGTTTCGATAAGATATTCAAGGATATGCGTGCGCAGTATGGTGCCGACAATGTGACAATGAAGAACACCCTGCGCCACATAATAGATATTACGAAGAAAAAGCAGTTGTATGTGTATGGCTTTATGGCCGACCAACTGCCCAAGGTTGAGGCAATGAACCACTGGGTTAATTTCCTGAACCAGGATACCGCGGTGTTTACCGGTGCCGAAAAGATTGCCTGCCGCACAAAAGCCTCTGTTTTCAACCTCACACTCGTGAAAGTGGCGCGTGGTAAGTATGTGGGTACTTTTGAACTTATGTATGAGGATGCATCGTTATGCGCCGAAAACGAGATAACAAATGAGTATTTCCGCATAAACGAAGAGTACATACGCAAATATCCTGCAATGTGGTTGTGGACACACAACCGCTGGAAACGCGGCCGTGCCAGCCGCGAGGCTTTTGAAAAACGTATAGCCGACAGGCATAATGCCCTTGCCGGTAAGTAGTAATAAAAAAGTGAGCACCAATCAATGATCTGGCCCCAAGAAGTTGGACGGATTAATAATAAATTTTATTGGTAAAGAGTTCGGTATTGCACCGGACTCTTTCCTTTTAGTCTCAGTTTAATTCTGTCATTGTTGTAGTAATGGATATACTTCTTGAGTTCCTGTT
>JAFXGV010000071.1 GCA_017536765.1 Bacteroidaceae bacterium | reverse complement strand
GCATTACCGCCAAAGCGTTCCGAATCGGTGTTCAGCACAATGGAGTATGAGCCCTCGGGCACAAGCAAGCCGTAATCGGTGAACGAGCGTGTGGGGCTGAAGTTGAACACAAAAATCAAATCCTTGCGCGAGAATGCAAGCACCTGGTCGCCATCATTGTGCCAAATCTCCTGCACGGGGCGGTTCTGGAAATTACGCACGCCACCAATGAGCTTTGTCATCTCCTGGTCAAATTTACCCAACAGCGTGTAGTTGTAATTGGGGTTATCCACCAAGCTCCACTGGCGGCGGGCATACTTGTGACTCCAGCCGTTACCCTCGCGTGGGAAATCGATCCACTCGGGATGGCCGAACTCGTTACCCATAAAGTTAAGGTAACCACCGTTTATTGTGGCAAGTGTCATAAGGCGAATCATCTTATGCAGAGCGATACCGCGTGTAACGGTGCCCGTTTCGTCGCCACGGTTGAAATGCCAGTACATATCGGCATCGATAAGGCGGAAAATGATAGTCTTGTCGCCCACCAATGCCTGGTCGTGGCTCTCGGCATACGAGATTGTCTGCTCGTCTTTGCGGCGGTTTGTGAGTTCCCAATAGATTTCCGACGGTTTCCAATCCTCGTCGCGGCGCTCCTTGATAATCTTAATCCAGAAATCGGGGATGTTCATAGCCATACGATAGTCGAAGCCATAACCGCCATCTTCAATGGGAGCGGCAAGACCGGGCATACCCGAAACCTCCTCGGCAATGGTGATAGCCTTGGGGTTAACCTCGTGTATAAGCCTGTTGGCAAGAGTAAGATAGCAGATAGCATCGCCATCCTGGTGACCGTTGAAATAGTCGGCGTAGCTGCAGAAGGCCTCGCCCAAGCCGTGGCTGTAGTAAATCATAGATGTAACACCGTCGAAACGGAAGCCGTCGAACTTGAACTCCTCGAGCCAATATTTGCAGTTCGAAAGCAAAAAGTGAACCACCTCGTTCTTGCCATAATTGAAGCAGAGCGAATCCCAAGCGTTGTGCACGCGTCGGTCGCCGCTGTGGAAATACTGCGCGGGATCGCCATCGAGCAATCCAAGGCCCTCTAATTCATTCTTCACGGCGTGCGAGTGAACCAGGTCCATAATAACGGCAATACCCATTCCGTGAGCGGCATCGATAAGTTCCTTCAACTCCTCGGGAGTACCGAAGCGCGAAGATGCGGCAAAGAAGTTCGATACGTGGTAGCCGAAACTGCCATAATAGGGGTGTTCCTGAATGGCCATAATCTGTATGCAGTTATAGCCGTCGGCAGCAACGCGAGGCAGCACATTGTCCTTGAACTCGCGGTATGTACCCACCTTCTCCTCCTCCTGCGCCATACCTATGTGACACTCGTAAATGAGCAGCGGAGTGCGCTTGGGAGTGAATTTCTTGTTTTTGAAGACATACTCCTCCTGGGGAGCCCACACCTGTGCACTGAAAATCTTGGTGGCATCGTCCTGCACCACGCGGCGCACCCACGCGGGAATACGCTCGCCACAGCCGCCGTCCCAATAGACTTTCATCTTGTAGTGCTGACCGTGTTGCAACGCCTTTTTAGGCAAACGGCGCTCCCACACACCACCGGCAAGTTGTTTAAGTTCATACTCGGGCAACTCCTCCCAATTTGAGAAATCGCCAATCAGTACAATTTTGGTTGCATTGGGAGCCCACTCTCTGAACACCCAGCCTGTAGCGGTCTTGTGCAGACCAAAATAGAGGTAACCCGAAGCGAAACTCGACAAGGTCTGTCGGCCGTTCTTTGTAAGTTCTCTCTCCCTCTTCAAAAAGTAGCGATAGCGAGCATCGATATCGAGGTTAAAGGGAGCCAAATAACCATCACGTTCAACAAGTTTCAGCATAGTCAGTTATAATTTTAGGTTAGTATTTCAGTACTTGATTACGGCATCAAACAGCTATTTTCACAATTATCTTTTTTACAGGCACGGGAGTAACCGCCGGTGCGTGGCCGTCTTGCGGAAAGAATATTGTGAACATACTGTTTTTAACCTCGAAATAGCTTGCGGCGAGCATACCCACGGGATAGAGGGCCACATCGTTCTCCTCGCTGTAGTCGGCAGCGGGCAGTTGCTCCAGGGGGGTATAGCCCATTACCTCGTCGCCCGAGATGGGCACCTGAATATCGATATATTTACGATGTACCTCCAGGGGAACCTCCTCCTTGCCGCGGGGTTTTGCCTCCATAACATTGGCAAACACCTCATCGCCACAAATCTCATTGCGCCCAAGGGGTAAATTTTGCAAATCGCTGTTCAAGAGGAAATCGATAGCCTTCTTGAAGTTGGGGTGCAACCCCTCGTAGTTTCGCAAATTTTTAATTGAATCAAGAATCATAGTAATATGTTTATTGTTTTATTTGTTGCTTATTGTTCCCATATTGTAGATGCACTCGTTAATTACCTTTCCCGTTGCATCCTTTACAATGAATTTTCCATCGCGCTGGCCCTCTTCAAAGGTGCCCTCGTAGCGGGTGCCATCGACATCCACCGCCACGCCGTGCCCTTGCTCCTCGCCATTGAGGAAACCGCCACGGTACTTTATTCCATTGGCAAGGCGCAGAATACCCTCGCCATTCATCATATCGTCGGCCCACTCGCCTTCGTAAACATCGCCGTTGGCCCAGGTATATTTACCCTTGCCGGCACGCTGGTTCTCCTTCCAGTCGCCATCGTACACCGCACCTGTGGGATAGAACATCTTGCCGTGCCCGTTACGCATACCGGCTGCAAAATCGCCCTCGTAGCGTGTGCTGTCGGCAGCGGTGTAAACACCCTTGCCCTGCCAATGGCCGTTGGCATAATCGCCCACGTATCTGCTGCCATCGGCAAACAGATATTCACCCTTGCCGTGGTGCAGATTGGCAGCCCACTCACCACTATACACATCGCCGTTTATGTAAAAGAACTTGCCTTCGCCGTGGCGTAATCCGTTTTTCCAGGCGCCCACATAGCGGCTGTTGTCGCTCCACACGAATGTACCCATTCCGTTGTATTTGTCGGCAAGCCACTCGCCGCTGTACGAAGCACCATTGGTGTATAGGTAGTTACCGCTACCGTTGCGCTTGTCTTCGCTCCAATTGCCCACATAGATATCGCCGTTAGGATATTCCATCTTGCCATATCCGTGCATATAATCGAGTTCCCAGAAGCCGTCGTAAACCCTGCCGTCATTAAAATAGCATACACCCTTTCCGTGCTGGCGGTCATCCACAAAAGCGCCTTCGTAACGTTCCCCGTCGCTGTAGGTATAAATTCCCAAGCCCTGGCGCACACCGCGTGAGAACTCGCCTTCGTACCTGTCGCCATTGGGATAGAGGGCACGCCCGTAACCATTGGGCTTTTTGCCCTTCATCTGGCCTTCGTACTTTATACCACCCTTCAAGGTGGCGGTTTTAACCTCGGCGGCATTTTTTATTTTAGCGGAAATCTCCTCCCTGAGTGTGGAATTCCTCCTACCCTTTTCAGCAGCGGCGGCAAGCGCCACATCTTCGGCATTTATCTGCGCAAAAGAGGTTGCGCAAACCAGGGAGAGCAATAGTGTTACAAATATGTTTGATTTCATTGAAACTATCTTTTTATCGTGGCATAAACAGCCTTACAAACAGCGCACGGCAAGTGCCATACCACTGCGATTTATCGCAAAGATAGCAATATTGTGGATAAAACAATAAAAAAGAGATAATATTTTGGAGTGGGGAATAAAATTCTTTGAATTTGGATGAATTTGTTGCCGTTATGCACCCACCACTATTTCAATCATATTCTCGCGCAACAGATATTTGCGCGCCACTTGCTGCAGGCGCTGCGGAGTGACAGCCTTCACTGCATCGATATAATGGTTTATGCTGTCGAAGCCATCGCCCGACAGCCACGCATTCACAAAGACCTCGGTTTTTGCAACCACGCCCTCGAATTCGCGGCACAGCTCGCCCATTATGTAGTTGCGCACAAGCTCTACCTCAGCCAGGGGAATCTCCTCCTCACGCAGGCGCTCTATCTCCTTGTAGAGCTCGGCCAATAGAGGAGCCACATATTCGTTGTCACACTGCGAGCTTATCATAAAGGCATTACCCCTGCCATATGCATCTATTTCAGAGATGATATCATATGTATAACCGTTCTCCTCGCGTATATTGCTCATAAGGCGGCTGCCGAAATAGCCGCCAAGCAGCACGTTCAGTATGCGCAGGTCGAAGAAATCGGGGTGGACTGAAGGCAGCGTGAAGCAACCCACCTTCACCGCGCTCTGCAACGTATCTTCCATAACAATCTTCTTATGCCCTACAAGCGATGCGGGTGCGGGAACATCCACCACCGCCTGCGGAGCCGCGCCCCACTCCCCGCAGCCGAATGCAGCCGTCACGGCATCCACCACGGCGGCATCGTGCGTGCCTGTGAGGAAGAGCGTGCAGTTGCGATGCGAATATACATCGCTGTAATATTGCAGCAAATCGTCGCGTGTGATGGCATCGTAATCCTCGGCCTGCACCACACTGCCCAGCGGGTGTGACGGGCCCCACAGCGCCTGTTCGAAATAGCGCTGGGCTACCACCTCCACCTTCTTGCTGTTGATTAGAAAATGAGCCTTGTTGTTGCGGCGCACCACGTCGAGATTATCTTGCGGGAAAAGAGGATGTTTCACAAAATCCTCCACCACCGGCAACAGATGCGGCAGATGCTTTGCAAGCACATACAGGATAATGTGGTTGCACTCCTGCGACGAATACATATCTATCCACGCCCCGTAATAGTCGAGCTTACGCGAAATTTCGGTGCCCGAACAGCCCTCGCTGCCCTCGCGCAGCATTCTGTTTGTAAAAAGCGCCTGCAACGGCTTGCGTTGCACCGAATATCCACCCCTGAATAGAATGTCGAGCCTCACTACACCCTTGTCCTCGCCGGGCAGATGGTGCAGTAAAATACCATTTGGCAGAGCCCGCGTAGCGGGCACTGCCAAATTTCTCAACATCATAGGCTCTATTTTGGGTGGCTGCATCACTCGCTCAATCGTTCCAAGCAAAACCTATGGAAGCGGCAAACTCTTTGGCGCGCTCCAGGTCCTCGGGGGTGTCTATACCAATGGTTTCGATATCGGTTATACCAACCTTTATCTTGTAGCCATTCTCCAACCAACGCAACTGCTCGAGCGACTCGGCCTTCTCCATTGGCGATTGGGGCAGCGTTGTGATTTTTTCAAGCACATTCGCACGATAAGCGTAAATTCCCAAATGCTTGTAAAACACCTGTTTATCGAGCCACTCACTCTTATCCACGCCACGCAGATAAGGAATAACTGAACGGCTGAAATAGAGAGCAAATCCCTGCTCGTTGAAAACCACTTTTGGCGAGTTGGGGCACTCGAGGCGCTCAAGGCCGTCGGCCTTCTCAAAAGGCTTTACAAGTGTTGCTATATCGGTGTCGGCATTGTCGAAACAGGAGATAAGTGCCTGCACCTGCTTTTGGCGTATGAAAGGCTCGTCGCCCTGTATATTCACAATGACATCGCAGTCGAGAGCCAGACGGCGATATGCATCCAAGCAACGCTCGGTACCGTTTTTGCAATCCTCCGAGGTCATAACGACATTGCCGCCAAATCCCTCGACACACTCTTTTATGCGTTCGTCGTCGGTTGCCACATAGAGGTCGTCAAAGCAACCCTTTACCTGTTCATAAACACGCTGAATAACGGTCTTACCACCCAGCATTGCCAAAGGCTTACCCGGGAAACGGGTAGAGGCATATCGTGCCGGTATAATTCCTACAAATTTCATAATAATATATTATTGGAATAAGTCATCAAATCCACCCATCTTTACCTCCTCTTCCTCGCTCTGTTGCGGCACAAGCAGCTTGCTTGCGCAGGGGTCGAAATCGTGAGGTATCTCAAAAGTATCTGTCTGCAGATAGGGCAATGTTTCGTCGGCATAAACCTTGTTCATATACAAGCCCCAGATGGGGAGAGCCATTGAAGCACCCTGGCCGTCGCTCATCCTGTCGAAGTGGATATCGCGGTCCTCGCCACCCACCCAGCAACCGGTTACAAGGTTGGGAGTGAATCCCATAAACCAGCCATCGGAATTGTTCTGCGTGGTACCTGTCTTTCCGCCCATATCGGCAGTAATCTTGTATATACGTCTTATGCGCCCGCCCGTGCCCTCGTTTATCACTGCACGCAGCATCTCAATCATTTTATACGAGCTCTCCTCGCTTATAACCTCGTTCTTTTGGGCCGAGAAGGTAGCCACCGTATTGCCCTGGTTATCCTCTATGCGGGTAACGTAGAGCGGCAACGTGCGTATTCCCTTGCCCACAAAGGCTGTGTATGCGCTCACCATTTCGGCTACCGATGCATCGCACACTCCCAGGCAAAGCGAGGGGGTGGGTTCAATATCCTTGTTGCGGAGGCCGAACTGATGGATAAGTTTTTTAAGCGTATAAGGGTTAAGCTTGCTCATAAGATAGGCCGAAATCCAGTTGTTCGAATTGGCCAATCCCCAACGCAATGTAACCATCTCGCCGTAACGCGATTTTGATGTATTCTTGGGGCTCCACAGCTTGCCATCCTCGGTAATGAGAGTCTGCTCTATGTTGCGTGTTTCGTCGCAGGGAGAAAAGCCGTTCTCCATAGCAAGCGAATAGAGGAAAGGCTTGATGGTAGAACCCACCTGGCGGCGGCCCACATTTGCCATATCATACTTGAAATAGTAGAAATTGGGGCCGCCCACATAAGCCTTCACGGCACCCGAGTGAGGGTCCATCGAGAATACACCGGTGCGCAGGAAATATTTGTAGTAGCGCAGAGAGTCCATAGGTGTCATAACGGTATCCTTCATACCGCTGTATGTAAACACACTCATATCCTCGGGAGTGTTGAACGCCTCCTCAATCTCGGCCTCTGTGGCACCACCCCTCTTCATTGTAATGTAGCGGTCGCTCTGGCGCATTGCGCGGCGCATAATCTTCTCAACCTCCTCCTCGCTCAGTTTCTCGGTGAAGGGGGCGGTCTTCTGTTTCTTCTTCGACTCGAAGAAGCGCTTTTGCAGATACTCGGCAACGTGCTCCTGCACCGCCTCTTCCATATATGTCTGCATACGCGAATCGATGGTGGTGTATATCTTAAGACCATCGGTATATACATTGTAGTTGCTGCCGTCGGCCTTGGTGTTCTTGTTGCACCAGCCAAAGAGCGGGTTGGTTTCCCAGTCGATGGAGTCCTCGTAGAACTGCTGCATCTGCCAGCCGCGATAGTTCTTTTTCACAGGTTTTTTGGCAGTCATCACACCACGCAGATATTGACGGAAATAGGTGGCAATACCCGCCTTGTGGTCGGCCGAGTGGAAATCGAGTTTCATCTCGGTCTCCTTGAGTTCGTTGAACTGCTCCTCGGTTATGTAGCCGGCCTTCATCATCTGGCCCAGCACCACGTTGCGGCGATCGCGAGTCTTTTCGGGACGGCGGCGGGGATTGTACAGCGACGAATTCTTGCACATACCCACAAGCATAGCAGCCTCCTGGATATTAAGTTGGCTGGGCAGCTTGCCGAAATATACATTGGCTGCACTCTTTATACCCACGGCATTGTATCCGAAGTCATACTTGTTCAGGTACATCGTAATGATTTCCTCCTTGGTGTAGTGACGCTCGAGCTGCACTGCAATAACCCACTCTATGGGTTTCTGGTACAGGCGTTCCATCTTGTTGCCGCTCACCTCGGAATAGAGCAGTTTTGCCAACTGCTGCGTGATGGTGCTGCCACCACCGGCATTCTTCTGCATTAGAATACCGCTCTTCACAATGGCACGCATAAGCGACTTGGCATCGATGCCCGAGTGGTTGGCAAAACGCACATCCTCGGTGGCTATGAGCGCCTTTATGAGGTTGGGGGATATATCCTTGTAATCGACAAACACGCGGTTCTCCTTGCTATAGGACCAGGTGCCCATGGTTTTCCCGTCAGCCGAAATAATCTGCGAAGCAAATTTATAGCTTGGGTTCTGCAGTTCGTTTATATCGGGCAGGTAGCCTATCCATCCTTGCGAAATAGCAAAGAAAAGGCCTGCAACAAGCAACACCACGGCAAACATTGATGCCCACAGGAAAATAAGTATCTTTTTTAACATAGCAGTCGTGTATTATAATATTCCGTAACCGATGCTGTGGCACTGCCGCACACTGCGCACCATACAAAATTACAGACTACAAAAATACAACAAATATTTGAAATCAAAGCAATCATTTCACAAATTAGCATTTGCCGTGTTTTTTTCAAATAAATCTACGCTTTTGACTCTTTTTTTAAAAAGATATTGCCTATCTTCGCCAATACAACGCCTGCCGTGCGCAAACAAGCAGATGCGGCACCGCCGCGTCACTGCCACATAAATGGAATAAACAGAGTATAGCAATGAAAAACAACAGTTTGGTATCAATCAACGACCTGTCGCGCGAGAAAATACTATCACTGCTCGACACTGCAAGCAAGTTCGAGGAGAACCCCAACCGCGACATTCTTGCCGGTAAAGTCATAGGTTCGCTCTTTTTCGAGCCCTCTACCCGCACCCGTCTGAGTTTCGAAACGGCCGCAATGCGCCTGGGCGCAAGAGTCATAGGTTTCAGCGATGCGGCAACAAGCTCTGCCACCAAAGGAGAGACACTGAAAGACACCATTATGATGGTATCGAGTTATGCCGATGCAATAGTTATGCGCCACCGCCTGGAGGGAGCTGCGCGCTATGCAAGCGAGGTATCGCCCTGCCCCATCATAAACGCAGGCGACGGAGCCAACCAGCACCCCTCGCAAACAATGCTCGACCTCTACTCCATCAAAAAGACACAGGGCACGCTCGAGAATCTGCACATACACCTTGTGGGCGACCTCAAGTTCGGCCGCACAGTGCACTCATTGCTGCACGCAATGCGCCACTTCAACCCCACATTCCATTTCATTTCGCCCGAGGAGCTGCATATGCCCGAGGAGTACCGCGAATTCTGCCGCAAGAACAACATACCCTTCACCGAAACAACCGAGTTCAACGAAGAGGTTATTGCAAGCGCCGACATCATTTATATGACACGCGTGCAGCGCGAACGCTTCAGCGACCTTATGGAATATGAAAAGGTAAAGAACTGCTACCGCCTCACAAACGCAATGCTCGAGGGCAGCAAGCCCAACCTGCGCATTCTGCACCCTCTGCCCCGCGTAAACGAAATTGCATACGACGTAGACGACAACCCCAAGGCCTACTATTTCCAGCAGGCGCAAAACGGTCTATACGTGCGCGAGGCGCTCATATGCGATGTGTTAAACATTAAAATCTAAAAAGCTATGAACAAAGAAAAACCCGCATTGCAAGTATCGGCACTATGCAACGGCACAGTTATCGACCATATCCCCGCCGACAAACTTTTTGCAGTAGTAGCCCTGCTCGACATACCGCAGATGAGCAGCAACATTACCATTGGCAATAATCTTGAGAGTAAAAAACTGGGTAAAAAAGGCCTCATTAAGGTGGCGGACAAATATTTCACCGACGAGGAGGTGAACCGCATATCGCTTGTTGCGCCCAAGGTGGTACTGAACACAATACGCGATTACAAGGTTGTAGAAAAGAGAGAGGTGAAGATGCCTGCCGAGCTGCATAACATAGTAAAGTGTGCCAACCCCGCCTGTATCACCAACAACGAGCCAATGGCCACCCATTTTGTTGTAACCAACCCCGAGGCAGGCATAATAAAATGCCGTTATTGCGAAAAGGAGATTAACGTGAGCAACGTTGAACTGCTTTGATAGCGAATAGTAAAGCATATGAAGATAGATTGGAAACCGGGAACAATGATATACCCGCTGCCGGCGGTAATCATCAGTTGCGGCAACAGCCCGCAGAACTACAACCTGCTCACCGTTTCGTGGGTGGGCACGGTGTGCACCAACCCTGCGATGTGCTACATATCGGTGCGCCCCGAGCGACACTCCTACCCCATAATAAAGGAGACAGGAGAATTTGTAATAAACCTCACCACAGCCGAACTGGCACGCGCCACCGACTGGTGCGGAGTGCGTTCGGGCAAGGATTACGACAAGGCCAAAGAGTGCAACCTCACATACGGCCCGTCGAAGGTGGTTAAAGCACCCATAATAATGGAATCGCCCCTAAGCATAGAGTGCAAGGTAAAGGAGGTGATACCGCTTGGCACACACGATATGTTCCTTGCCGAGGTTGTGAACGTGCAGGCCGACGACAAGTACCTGAACCCCGAGACAGGCGAATGGGATTTGTCGGCAGCCGATCCCCTTGTATATGCCCACGGTAAATATTTCCACTTGGGCGAGTTCATAGGCCGCTTTGGCTGGAGTGTAAAGAAGAAACAGTGATGATGAAACGTAGCGCCCTTGTTGCAACAATACTGCTCATTTTTGCAGGCATTGCAGCTGCCCAGGACAGCAGCCGCATAAAACTGAACTATGGTATAAAAGCCGGTTTCCAGGCGGTAACCTACAACCACACCGATTTTGACATAGAGGGCTACAGCTTCAACGACAACACCATACAAAGCAACAAGGTGAGCTACACCATAAACCCCTTCATACGCCTCACACGCGGCAGTTTCTACATACAGACCGAGGCGGCGCTGGGCATCACCCGCCACCATTTCGATTTCCACGAAACAGGCGTGCAAGAGGAGGGATTTGCACCTGCCGAGGCCGAATACAACCTCACGACATACTGTTTCCAGGTGCCACTGCTCGTAGGCTACAAATTCATAGACTACGAATACTACAGTATGGCGGTATTCAGCGGGCCGCGTGCCAAGTTCATTTTCACATCGCAGAGCAAACAGGATTTTTCCCATTTCAAGTACGAGGAACTGCACGAGGAACTCGACAAACGGAACCTATATTGGGAGCTTGGCCTGGGAGTGAGAATGTACAATGTGTTTTTCGACATCACCTACGACTGGGGGCTGGCAAGGAACAAAACAAAGATCACAGACAGGGAGAGCGGCGCTGTATTCCCAAGCAAGAGGAACGACAGCATTCTCAGTTTCTCGGTGGGGTTCATTTTTTAGCACAAACAACCAATGTTAGGAACAATAGTAAACACCGCCACCATTGTCGCGGGAACAATCATAGGGCACATAGCAAAAAAAGGAATTAAAGAACAGTACCAGCAGGTGCTTTTCAATGCAATGGGCCTTGCCGCTGTGGCGTTAGGGTTCAACGCCGTGAGCAACAACCTGCCCAAGAGCCAATACCCAGTACTCTTCATAGTGAGTTTGGCAATAGGCGGGCTTGCCGGCACTATGCTCAAGATAGACGAGCGTTTCAAGAAACTGAGCTCGCGCATAGGCACTTCGAACCTTGCACAAGGGCTCTCTACAGGCATACTGCTCTACTGTATAGGTACGCTCTCAATCGTAGGCCCTGTAATGAGCGCGCTCTACGGCGACAACACCTACCTATTCACCAACGCCACGCTCGACCTTGTGACATCGGCTGTGCTTGCCACCACATATGGCATTGGTATGCTGTGGGCCGCTCCCGTGCTCTTTTTGTGGCAAGGCGCCATTTACCTGCTCACGCTGTTGGCGGGCGACATCATCCCCGCCCCGCTTGTAACCGAGATTTCCGTTGTGGGTGGTGTGCTCATAGCCGCTTCGGGGTTCAGTATTTTGGGGATTAAGGATTGCAAAACCATAAATATGTTACCGGCATTGGTTGTACCGGTGCTCTTCTTCATCCTCAAAAGTCTTATTTGATTTCAACAGCAATACAAACATACATCAAGGGAGGAAAGCATTGCTTTCCTCCCTTGATGTATATAGGAATACCCTCTTTTATCAATAAGCAAACAAGGGATATTCCGCCATAGTTTCATTAACCTTGCGACGAACAGTAGCAATCACCTTCTCATCCTCGGGAGCATTGAGAACGGTCTCAATCATCTCCGCAATAAAGGGCATCATATCCTCCTTCACGCCACGAGTGGTGATGGCGGGAGTACCAAGGCGGATACCCGATGTCTGGAAGGCACTGCGTGAATCAAAAGGCACCATATTCTTGTTGGCAGTGATATCGGCCGAAACAAGAGCCTTCTCGGCAACCTTACCTGTGAGGTCGGGATACTTGCTGCGCAAATCAACAAGCATTGAGTGGTTGTCGGTACCACCCGACACTATACCAAAGCCACGGTCCATAAGCTCCTGTGCAAGAGTGGCAGCGTTCAGCTGCACCTGTGCCTGATACTCCTTGAACTCGGGCTGCAAAGCCTCGCCAAAAGCAACAGCCTTGGCTGCGATGACGTGCTCCAAGGGACCACCCTGGATACCGGGGAACACAGCCGAGTCGAGCAACTGCGACATCATCTTCACCTCGCCCTTGGGAGTGGTCTTGCCCCAGGGGTTGGGAAAATCCTTACCCAGGATGATGACACCACCGCGAGGACCGCGCAGTGTCTTGTGTGTGGTAGATGTCACGATGTGGGCATATTTCACGGGGTTGTCGAGCAAGCCTGCCGCAATGAGGCCCGCAGGGTGAGCCATATCCACCATAAGGATGGCACCCACCTTATCGGCAATCTCCCGCATACGTTTGTAATCCCACTCGCGAGAATAGGCCGAGCCGCCACCGATAATCATCTTGGGGTGCTCACGCAGGGCAACCTCCTCCATCTGGTCATAATCGACACGGCCTGTTTCGAGGTTCAGGTTATACTCGCAAGGAGTGTAAATGAGGCCCGATGTATTCACAGCCGAGCCGTGTGACAGGTGACCTCCGTGGGCAAGATTCAAGCCCATAAACTTGTCGCCGGGGTTAAGCACGGCAAGGAACACAGCCGCATTGGCCTGTGCACCCGAGTGGGGCTGCACATTCACCCATTCGGCACCAAAGAGCTCTTTAAGGCGCTCGCGTGCGATATCTTCAACAACATCCACGACCTCGCAACCGCCATAGTATCTTTTTCCGGGATATCCCTCGGCATATTTGTTTGTCAAACAAGAGCCCATCGCCTGCATCACCTCGTTGCTCACGAAGTTCTCCGATGCTATGAGCTCAATACCCTTGAGCTGACGGCGCTGCTCCATTTCAATCAACTGAAAAATCTTATTGTCGCGTTTCATAAATATGTATCAATTTTATTATCTTCAAATTTTTGAGGTGCAAAGGTAGTCATTTCCCGCCTAATACACCCGATAAAACAGAAAATATTATCAACAAATTACAAATCCTCCTTTTACAGCACGGCAAAACGCCACTATTCGAGTGTGGAGAAATCGATGTCGGGAGCCACGGTGGTGTTGCCCTTACGCTCGAAGTTGGTACCCGATTTCATATAATCGTTAAAGAAACCGCCCATAGTGAGGAAGAAGTTATCACCCTCAACACCGCCGCAGTAATCGAGACGCTGTTTCTGGTGGCCGGTAGTGTCGCATGTGAAACGAGCCTTTGTCACGGGTATCCACTCGCCATCGACGGTACGTGCCCACTGGTTGCCATAGTATGCCTTTCTGTTGATGTAGCCCATCACAGGGTTGAAGTTCTCAAGGAACGAGTGTGCGTGGGTGTACCAGGTAGTGATTTTGGGGCGGCGGAAAGAGGCCACAAGACGCCACTTGCCCTGCGCGTTGTCAAAGAAATAGGCTGTATATACGGTGTTGCCGTTGCCATCGGGGCGCACACCCATAAGGAAGCGGCACACCTCGCCTGCCTTCCAGTCGTAGTGCATAAAACTTTGGCCGCCCGAGCCCTCGTTACCGAAATCCTGAACCTTCACACCCTCACCCTTTTTAAGGAGAGTCACGCGCAGAGAATCGGGGATTTCGGCAGCGTTATCGGTTTCGTAGGGGCTCCACACCGAAAAGAGCACTCTTCTCTGGTGAGGAGTATTGTTCTGCATACCGAAGTAACCCTCGCCAAAGCCGCAAGCCATATAATAGCTACTTGGGATGTCACCCTCTTCGGGTACGACAACCTCGTTGTAGAACCACTCCACGTTGGTAGAAGGGAGCTTGTAGCCCAAATGTGTAGAAGGACCGCGACGGCCGAAGTGGCTGCTGAAATCGGGAGCCACATTAATTACAGGGGCTACATCGCCACCCACCACAACGGCAGCCACATTACCAAAGGAGTGACCTTCATTTATCTTCACACCACGGATATCCATTTTCACATAACCGGGGTTCTTCACCTTAAAGGTACCGACCTTCACACGCACAAGTGTGTCGCTATCTATTTTTACCTTCTTCTTTTTACCTAAGAGAGAAACCTCCAATTGCGAATGTCCTTTTGCTTGGAGCGCAATATTCATTTTGCCGCTCTTCTCTGCTTTGAAGTAGTAGCTTATAACGGTTTCGGTGCTGTTCCAGTTGCGCATTTCGCCCTGGCGGTCGTCGATGAACGCCGGATGTTTTTTGTTTGGATTGCCCTGGGGCGCTGCTGTTAAGTAGGCATTGCCCGAAAGAGTTACCACGCTCTCATTTTGTGCAACTGCAGGCGATGCAACAAACATTGCGGCAAGCAAAATTGCAAGTTGTATAAAATTCTTTCTTTTCATAATTGTACCGGTGTTATGAATGAAAAAGGCTGCTTCAAAATAGCCTTTGTCGCAGCCTTTTTATTTGTTGGTAATTGTTTACTTATGATTATTCGGCCTTTGCACGACGTATGCCACGTTTCTTGGGTGTGGGAGCCTCGGCGGGCTGTGCCTGCTGCACACCTGCAAGCTCGGGGTCTATCATAATGCGGCCACAGTTCTCACACACAATGATTTTCTTGCGCATACGGATATCCAGCTGGCGCTGCGAAGGAATTTTGCTAAAGCAACCTGCGCAAGCATCGCGGTCCACATATACAATACCCAAACCGTTGCGTGTGCTCTTACGAATGCGTTTGAACGATGCAAGCAAACGGGGCTCAATGAGCAACTCTAAGTTACGCGCCTGCTCACGCAGTTTCTCCTCCTCGGCCTTTGTTTCGGTAACAATCTCCTCAAGTTCGTTACGCTTCATTTCAAGGTCCTTCTTGCGCTCCTCCAGCATAAACTGTGCCTTTTCAAGCTCCTCGCCCTTGTATTTCTCCTGGTTGCGTGCCTCGTTAATCTTCTTCTCGTCGTGCTCAATCACAAGGTTGTTATACTCAATCTCCTTGTTCAAGAGGTCGAACTCGCGGTTGTTGCGCACGTTGTTCTGGTCGGCGGTATATTTCTCGATGTTGGCTTTAGCCTTCTCCATCTCCTCGCGGAATGCCACAATGTTCTCGCGCACGGTCTTAATCTCGCCATTGATATTTTCAATACGTGTGCCAAGGCCCACAATCTCATCCTCAAGGTCCTTTACCTCCAAAGGAAGCTCGCCACGAAGAATCTTAATTTTATCAATCTCCGACAGAATGGTCTGCAACTCATAGAGAGTCTTCAATTTCTCTTCCACTGTATAATCAGCAGGGTCTTTCTTTGCCATAATCTTTTTCTATATTATTTAAGGTTAAAAATTACATATAATGTATGGGATTGGTACACACCGATGTGGTTTTCACCTTCACCTGCGGGCACGCACCCGATATTATCTCTTTGAATATTTCCATAGTAAACTGCTCGCTCTCGTAGTGCCCTATCACAGCCACAACCATCTTGCCTTCGTAATTGAAGAGGTCGTGGTAACGAGCTTCGCCTGTTATGTAAACATCGGCCCCTGCAGCCACAGCTGCACCGGCAAACGAGCCGCCTGCACCACCGCACAGAGCCACCCTCTTCACAGGCTTGCCAAGCAAAGCGGTGTAGCGCACACTGCCCACGGAGAATGTGTCCTTCACCTGTTGCAAAAAGGCCGTTTCATCCACAGCCACGGGCAACTCGCCTATAATGCCAGCACCCACGCTGTTCCAGCTGTTTTGCAACGGATATATATCAAACGCAGGCTCCTCATATGGGTGTGCCGCCAAAAGAGCCTTCACCACTCTACCCTTTATATATGCAGGCATAATAGTATCTATGCGCACCTCCTCTTCCTTATGCAGGCTACCCACCGAGCCGCAAAAGGGATTGGCCCCCTCGCCTGCCTCAAACGTGCCATACCCCACTGCATTATAGCTACAAGAACCATAGTTACCAATGTTGCCACAGCCTGCGGCAAAGAGCGCACTGCGCACGGCATCGGCGTGGGCCACGGGCACATAAACCGACAATTTGAGCAACGCCCCCTCTTTGGGAACAAGAATCTTCACATTCTGCAAACCTAACTTGGCTGCAATGCGGTAATTCACCCCACCGGGCGCATTGTCTAAGTTTGTATGTGCCGAATATACGGCAATACCATTAGCAAGAGCCTTAATGACACAACGCTCCACGTATGTGGCGCCGGTCACTCTTTTAAGGGGAGAAAAAATAAGGGGATGATGAGACACAATGAGATTGCATCCCAATGCAACAGCTTCATCCACAACAGCTTCTGTTACATCAAGACACAATAAAACCCCTGTAACTTCCGCATCTGTTAATCCAACCTGCAGGCCGGCATTGTCGAAACCGTCTTGCAATGGCAGAGGCGCGAACATTTCAAGGGCTGCCGCTATCTCTTTAATTTTAGCCAATTACTATGAATATATGTACGCGGGCAAGCCCGCATTTTCACCTGCAAAGATAATATTATTTTTTACACTACGCAAATATAGGACCATTATTACACAAAAAGAATATTGGGAGGTATAATCCTAAAACATTTCATTGAAAAGGTAGCCAAACAGCCAACTTTTCGGTAATTGTATTTAGGTGGTTACGCCGAGGGGTGAGGAAGACTCGCCAACGGCCGTTGTCATCACGGGTGACATATCCATTGTCCTGCAATGTGGCAATCATCTTCGGCTTGTCGCTCCGACCAAGTGTCAACCGTATATTCCCAAATGTTGGATAAGTCCTCGACCGCCTTGTTGGTTAGGTAATATTAGCCATTTGCTCGTTTTGCTTTTAGTGCTTTAAGGTGCTCTTCAGCATTAAATCCTGTGGCAATACCACTCTCAATACCCTCGGCAATTGCCATTTTCAACTCTTGAAGATGGCTCTCGTTCTCCTCCAATAGGCGCAAGCCGGCACCAATAACCTCGCCGGCATTATTGTAACGCCCTTGCTCAACTTTCATTCGAATAAAATTCTCGAAATAAGTTCCCAATGCTACAGATATCGTTTTCATATCGCTATAATCTTCTATAAAGTTACCAATATTTGGTAACAAAACAAATTTTCTGCCAACATTATTGCGTGAGAGAGCATAACCCTGAGACTCATTAACGGCGGATAGCATATCCGCCGTGACGGGTTTGCCATCGGCATCGTAGGTCACGGTCTTATCCGTGGTGGTGGCTGTGAGTCCTGTGTAGCAGTAAATGGTGCTGTTCTTTACCGAACCACCATCGCCGCAGTTAATGCTGCCGGTAGCGTAAGTGTCACCGGATTCATCCCCCAAATATCCGATATAATCAGAATACGGGTT
>JAFXGV010000070.1 GCA_017536765.1 Bacteroidaceae bacterium | reverse complement strand
GGTAAGTTTACCTTCTTGCTCTGCCTTGTTATACCAATCCACTAAGTCTGCCATCAGACTGGGAGTTTCTTCAGGAGAAGCATATTCAAATCTGTCACCATATCGTGTAATCACACTATTAGGACGAGTTTTATACTGTCCGGCATGTATCACATAGCTCGTCTGAACTCCACCAGGCAAATTACGATATACCGTATAATCCTCACGAAGTAATGTCTGGTGTAGGGTTCTAATAAAGTTTTGTGTCAAAGGAGTCTCTTTTACTTTCGCCTCTTCTGTCATCATTCGCAAGCCCACATTGCTTGCTGTCATTTCTTGAACATCGCGCACATCAGCCTCGCCAATCACCTTACCGAACAACAACAAGATTTCCGTCTGACCATAAGTCAGTGTATTGCCTTCTATATGGTTACTATTATAGTTGAAGTCAACAGTAAAACGACGGCTAAGCCTATCCTTATCCTTCTCAGATAGTGGTTGCAACTCTTGCCATGCAGCCAAAGCCTTCTTAATATTAAGATATTTCATAGGGTACCTTGTTTAGTATATCACACAGTGCAAATATACAAAATGTTTTTAATATGGTTGTATCTATACAACCTTTTTGCGGTTTATTGTGGTGTATTCTGTTTGAAAAGTATAGAATGACACTCAAGGAGCAAAAGTGCCTCAAGATGATATTGCTATTTGATATGCATTTTTTTTATACAATTCTTCCCCCTCGCTTGCGTCCAATATTTGTTTAGCCGGTATATCGTGTTTGGTGCTTATTCTAAATAGTATATGTTGTTGTGTGTTTTACTATTACTTGCGGAAAAAAGATAATGCTCCTCGGTAAACACGCTTAAATCCCCCCTTTTTTCACTTTTCCCAAAATTTCCAAAAAAACAGGTAAAATTAAAAAACTTTTAGTCGCTTGTAGTTGTTATATTAATATAGGCAACATATAAACTGTTTAATATAGACAATACAAAAACTACAAAATATGAGTGGGGTGGACCGGCTGTTGTTAAGCAGCCAAAATGAGCTGTTGCGTTATGCAATGCAGCTCACTGGAGATGAGAGCGATGCTTGGGATTTGTTGCAAGAAACCTCGGTACGTGTGCTTATGCACGCAGGGTGCTACAGCGAGCAAGGCACTTTCCTCGCCTGGGCCGGGGTGGTGATGCGGCGCATTTTCTATAACCGGCAGAAGGGGCAGGCACGGCAAATGCTCCTTTTTGGCGATAGCCTACAAGAACTCTATGATACACCTCTTGCCGTTGCTGCCGAGCGCTCGGATAGTGTTTACCTCACCAACGAAATGTTTGCACTGATAGAGCGCCTTCCTGCCCGCCAGGCCAAAGCCTTTCGTTTGTTTATCGACGGCTACAGCTATGCCGACATTGCAGTGGCTATGTGCGTTTCGGTTGATAATGTGCGCAACTATATCCACGCGGCGCGCGTGGCTCTGCGCAAGATGCTTGGCAGGGATTAGATTTATAATCTATTGCCTCTTGTCTCCAGAGTGATATCAATGTAGCTGCGTTCGCCTTCGATGTAGTCGGCATAGAGCGTTTCTGCATCGCGCCCTTTGAGTATTCGGCATTTGCCACACTCGTCGCAACAATGTAGGCATTTCCAGGCTTCTTGCACATAGGCCCGCCTTTCCTCTTTGGTGGAATTCTCTATTTGCGGTGCGCTCATTTGTTGTTGTCGTTTATTATAGCCACCTTAATCACCCCATCCAACTTGTTCTCAAAGATGCGATAGGCTTCCTCAATCTCGCTTAACGGGAAACGGTGCGTTATGAGTGGGGTGGTGTCAATCTTTCCTGCTTCAATAAGGCGAAGAACCTCCTCGCAATCGCATCCATCCACTCCACCGGTTTTGAAAGTGAGGTTCTTGCCATACATTTCGGGCAAAGGAAGTACCTGAGGTCTGTCGTAGAGGGCAACCACGGTAACGATGGCATTCGGCCTGGCACACTCCCACGCGAGGCGGAAGGTATCATCGGCACCGGCAACCTCGAGAACTCGGTCTGCTCCGCCGTGGTCACTATGCTTCAAGAAGAAATCTTTGCATTCTTCGGGGGTAGTGAGTAGTACATCGGGGTAATGCTCTTGCACAAAGCGACGTCTTTCTTTGGATTTTTCGCATATGATGATGCGCTTGGGTTGTTTCAACATCACGCATAGCAGGGTGCAGATGCCCGTAGGCCCCGCTCCTATAATCAACACGGTATCTTCTTTGCTAATCTCGGAAATGCGTGCCGCCCAAAAGCCTGTGGCAAGAACATCTCCCACGAAAAGGGCTTGTTCATCGGAAACGCTATCGGGAATGCGGTTCAGCCCCTGATTTGCCAATGGTACACGCACATATTCTGTCTGCCCGCCATCAATACGGCATCCCAACGCCCAACCGCCATTCGGGTGGGTGCAGTTGTTCACATAGCCATTCTTGCAGAAAAAACACTCTCCGCAAAAAGTCTCCACGTTTACAATTACTCGGTCGCCCGGCTTTACATTTGTGACATCCGCGCCAATCTCTTCCACCACACCCACCATCTCGTGCCCCACGGTAATGCCCGGAACGGCACGAGGCACGCTGCCGTGTTTTATATGCAGGTCGCTGGTGCAGATGCTCCCCATCGTTACACGCACAATGGCATCGGTGGGTTCTGTCAATGAGGGCTTCGGCTTCTCCACCAAAGCGAACTTTCCTTTCTCTATGTATGTGTATGCTAACATAAATTTGTAATAATCCCTCTGTTTTCGGGGTTGCTATAATTCGTCGATCACTTGCCGGAGCTGCTCTAAAAAACCGGCACCGTGCCCACCGTCCATCTGCACGTGGTGAAACTGAAACGATATGGGCAATGTGGTACTGAACCAATTACGGCGATACTTGCCCCACATAACCATTGGGTTGCAGAACTTGTCGGTGTATTGGTTTACGATGCAGTCGAGTTCCGTCTCTATCATTGCCGATGTTCCCACAATCATACTATCCTCAAGGAATGAACTCTTGCACTGCGTGGCAGCCTGCGTTGTCAAGCGGTTGTATTCCTTGGCGAATTGTTTGGCATCATCGGTGTATGCAATGTCGCAAGAATTGATTCCCCCTTTGCTGTTGTTTACAATTACGTTTATGGCAATGCTGTCATATTTGAAGAGTTTCTCTTTTTCGGGTAGAATATAAAACTCTTTAATGCTGCTTGCAGCCTTGCCTATGCACCAGCATAACAGGGCATTGAATTTGATACCACGTCTTTTGCTTGCCTTTAGCACTTTGGTTACATTGAATGTTTTTGTCAATGTTACCATTGGCATTGGAGAGGTCATCCAAAGCGAAAAGGCTTCGGCGCGCGTGGTTTCTTGAGGAGATATTTCTGTTTTCATCTATTTATCATATTCCGTCAAATCCATATTTTGTTATCTCTTATGTGCGAATCTACTGAATTGTTTTCAATCAAACGCTCGTTTCATTCAAAAAAGTGGTTTGCTGCTAATTTTTATCATTATTCAGTTGTTTTTTAAGAAAAAACAACCTTAATTTTACAAACTTGCCCCCGCTCGGCAAAGCAAACAAACATTCTTTGCTCTCACTTATTCGCAACTTTACTCTAATTTTGTACTCATATTCACGCTGTGCGCGTGGCCCTGCGTAGAATGCTTGGCAAGTGAATTGATATAGTCTCTTGTACACAGAAACGACCTTCCCTCTTTTGTGGAATTTTCTATTGGCGACGAGCTTATCTGGTGTTGTCGCATACTATTGCCACATTCCTCACCCTGTTTTCAACTAAACATTTCAATTATCTTTATCTCTCCTTCTCGTTTATCTGCTTGTAATTTAATAGTAAGACGTAAACCTCGATTTTTCTCCTTTAAGTTCTAATTTCATTAAAGGTTTCTCGGCAGCAGGAATAAGTTTGCCCGAAGTTCTATTTTGTTTACACAATATCCACTCTAAATGTTCCGGGCTGAAATAAATTTCATCGTAATCCACGTCTGGAAATTTTATATCGCATTCAGGTATTTTCTCTATGAGTTTTTTGTTTTTGTCAAAAAAATAAAGATAGGGCATAAATAAGTATTCCGAATCGTGGTTAGAACATAGATAATATTTCTTGTGATTGATGTCCTCTAATTGATATAATTTTGTTATTAAATTGTCATCGCCTCCAATGAGTCTTACTTCATATCCTTTTTCACGCTTTACAAAAATATACGACCACCAAGGGTTGCTGTTGTACTCTTTGCCAAAATTAAGTACACCGACAAGGTGGTCGGGGCTTTGCATATCAACCAGATATGTGATGTCGGGGCTGTAATAAGCAACCAGCATCATAAACCATTCAGCATATGTCAAATCAACTCCGGGCCTATGATTACAGATGTTTGCGGCAGAAAACCCAAAGTCTGCCAAAGATTTTATTACTAAACTGTCGGGGTAGTATTTACGTTCTCCTTTTCTATATTTCTCTATTTGCCGAATGCATTGGACTACTGTCGGTGTATTTTCTTCGTAATATACGATTTTCTCGTGCTTCGATTCTATTTCTCTAAAAAATGACTCAAGATCTTCGATTTTGTCAAAATTAAAATATGACATATCTGTATGAACAACCTCTTCGGTTATATACTCATCCTCATCATCGTCAGTTTCGTTCGAAGTGGCAATGCTTTCTGCTACTTCCGTTTGTTCTCTCTCTCTTTCATTGTTCGAATTATTGTTGCAAGCCACAATAAACAGCATCAAAAATAAAGAGAATACCCCTACTTTAATTAAGTCCTTTTTCATAAAACTTTATCTTAAATTGTTTACCGTATTCGTTATGAATACATAGATTAATTAAGATATTAAATATCACTTAATTTATTTCCAAACGCGTTCCCTTTCTCCGACGAGGAGATCGTGTAGAAAGTTGGAAACTGCGATATTGTTTGTTCACCTATGTTAGAATTTATCTCATTTGCAAGCAAAACAACACCTTATGGTCGCTTATCGCAAAAGTATGATAATTTTCTGTATTATGGGCCAATTCTGTAAAAAAATATAAAAGTACTATGCCGATGCGTTTAATTGGCATTGGTTGGCTATAATATACAAGAAAATAGTACATTTGTATGACGAATGAAACAATGCAATGGGGTCGCAGCCAACGCTACTTTGTGTAACTAATTTTCAATTTGTGCAAGTGACGTTTGTTTGATATTGCTGTTATGAAATATTAATTAAAGCGATGAAAATCTATATTTTATATTATTTATTAGTCGTCAATGTCGTAACTTTTATAGTGTATGGCATTGATAAAATGAATGCCCAAAAAAAGAAATGGCGAATATCGGAAACCACCTTGTTAATGCTGGCTTCACTTGGTGGAAGCATTGGGGCGTGGTTAGGTATGAATGTATGGCATCATAAAACGATGCACACTTTATTCAAATATGGTATTCCAATAATATTGTTGATACAAATGGGTATATCTTTCTGTTTCATATAAAGAAGCTTCTTCTTTTTCTTCTTCACGAATCCTCTTTCGAAGCCATATCACTTATAGACTTTGGATGCTTTAATTGTGCTTATTTATTTTGCACAATACAAAAATAGTATAATGTTTTCACTATATTTGTATATGAAAAGTCGTCAACTTGGCTTTCAACCATTCTTCTACTTTGTGAGATTTTAGATGCTTTAATTTATACTCATATATTTGTTGTGTGCCCGTATGCCGGTAGCCCTTCTATCATACTACCGTTGAATGGCGGGCCGGGAAGATTTGTGGAACCATTTAGGTTGAATATAGGTTATAAAAGAGTAAATACCAAAGACAATGAAAAAGATAATAATCATAGATGGCGGTCCTCGCAAGAGTATGAATACCGCAAAATTGTTGCAGAAATTTGCCGAAGGTGCTAAATCGGCTGGTGATGATGTTGAGGTTAATACCATACGACTATATGACCTGGAGTATAAAGGCTGTATGTCGTGTATGGCTTGCAAGCTCAAAGGCAAGGCATCGAACATCTGTCGTTTCAAGGATGAGCTCACTCCCGTTTTAGAGGATATTGCCGCGGCTGATGGTCTTGTGCTCGGCTCGCCCATCTATTTCGGTGAGGTGACAGGGCTGATGCGTGCCTTCCTGGAGCGTTTGGCGTTCCCGTGGCTCTCGTACAACGACTACAGCCTGACAGCATCCAAGCGTATGCCTGTGGTGCTGGTGGAAACGATGAACGGCACGCCCGAGCGCAACAACAGCAACCATTTCGGCACGATGGAGTGGTGCATAGGCACAGCCCTTGGCGAGCCCGAACGCATAGTTGCCTACAACACCACTCAGGTGGCAAAATATTGCAACTACGAGTTGGGCAGTTTTTCCGAGGAGGCCAAGCACGCTTGGCGTGATGCTCATTGGGAGGAGGACCTGCAAAAGGCATTTGAGGCGGGAATGAGAATGGCGAAATAGTAACAAACAATAAGAATATTCCTATGAAAAGTTTTGGACAAAAAGCGTGGATGCTTCCACAACCGGTGCTCATTATCGGTACATACAACGGTGACGGTACTCCCAATGCTATGAATGCGGCGTGGGGTGGCCAATGGGATAGTAAAGAGATTATGATTAGTATGGGAGCGCACGCCACCACACAGAACCTTGCCCGTTGCGGGGAATTTACGGTAGCCTTCGCCACCAAGAATACGATGGTGGCATCGGACTTTGTGGGCATCGTAAGTGCTAGGAACTGTCCCGATAAAATACAAAAGACAGGATGGAGCGCCATAAAGGCCGGGAATGTGAACGCACCCGTGTTCACCGATTTCCCTATGACATTGGAGTGTCGCATCCTCCGCAAGATTGATGAGAGCGAAGAGGGTTACAATATTGTGGCGGAGATTGTCAACATTCTTGTAGATGAAGCCTACCTTGCCGATGACGGCAAGCCCGATGTGGAAAGGATGCAGCTCATCACCTACGATCCTGTTCGTCACGGTTATGTGGAGCTCGGCAAACGTGTTGGGAATGCTTTTTCAGATGGTAAGACTCTAAAGTGACTATGGGGCTTTAATTTGCCTATGGTTTTACAGAATCTTCTTTACCAAGTTCCACATCTTGTATGGCATATAGCGGAAGGGTAAGTCGAGCAGGGTGGTTGTGGTTACCACCGAGCGTTGGTGCGAGAATGCATCGAAACTGCGCTTGCCGTGGTAGCTGCCCATCCCCGAATTGCCCACACCGCCAAAGGGTATGTTTTCGTTGGCTATGTGCATAATGGTGTCGTTTATGCAGGCACCGCCCGACGATGTGCGGCGCAGCACCTCCTCCCCGTCTTTCACCCGGCCAAAGTAGTAGAGGGCGAGGGGCTTTTCGCGTTGGCGTATGAATTGTATTGCCTCTTCGCGCTGCTCAAATGTAATCATAGGCAGCACGGGGCCGAATATCTCCTCCTGCATCACGGGCGATTGCGGGTTTACATCGGCAAGCAGTGTGGGCTCTATGTAACGCTCCCGTGCATCGGTTGCACCACCAAGCACTATGCGCCCCTCTTTAAGGTAGCCGGCCACACGCTCAAATGCTTTGTCGCTTACCATGCGCACATAATGGCGGCTATGTTTGCAGTCGTCGCCGTGCAGCCTTTTCATTTCGCGTGCAAATGCCGTAATAAACTTGTCTGCTTGCGATTTATGTATGAGCAGGTAGTCGGGGGCTATGCAGGTTTGCCCGGCGTTAAGTGTCTTTCCCCAGGCTATGCGCCGTGCGGCAATGTCGGTGTCGGCCGCTTCATCTACAATGCAGGGGCTCTTGCCACCAAGCTCCAATATCACGGGGGTGAGGGTTTTTGCCGCCTCGCGCATCACTGTTTTACCCAATGTGGGGCTTCCGGTAAACAATATGATGTCGAAACGCTCTTGCAGCAAGGCGGTGTTGGCATCGCGGTTGCCCTGTACCACGGCAATGTACTCCTCATTGAAGGTTGCTTTTATCATCTTTTCAATGGCTGCCGAAACATTGGGCACGTATGGCGACGGTTTGAGGATAGCTGTGCAGCCTGCCGAGATTGCGCCTACCAATGGGTTTAGGAGCAACTGCACGGGGTAGTTCCACGGCGATATTATGAGCGCGTTGCCGAGCGGCTCGCTCATTATGCGGCTGCGCGATGGCATCATCTTAATGGGGGTGCAGGCACGGCGGCTCTTCATCCACCTTTTGAGGTGTGTAATGTGGTTTTTAATCTCGCCTGCAACAATGCTTATTTCAGTGATTACAGCCTCTTGGGGCGATTTATGAAGGTCGGTCCACAGGGCATCGCATAGCGGTTTTTCCCACTCTTTCAGTGCACGTTGCAGCTTCTTCAGCTGCTCTTTGCGGAATGTGTAATCGAGGGTGGCACCGCTGTCGAAATAGCTGCGTTGCTTCTCTATAATTCTCTTTATCTCCTCGTTGGTGGTGTTTGTTATCTTCATACCTTATATAATATATATATATAATATCAGCTCTTTTTGCGCCCCGTAAAGTGGTCCATTGCGTGGAATATTCCCACAACTTCGCCAAAGATATAATCGAAAATCGATGTAGGCAATATCGCCTGACAAAAACGTATAAAGTGGTAGCCAAAGGGTATTCCTTTGAAATTGCGGTTGCGCTCTATTGCATTCATTATTTTGCGCGCTGTGGGCTCGGGCTTGAGTATGGGGAATATGCGCGATTGCACCCCGTCGAACATACCAGTGTTTATAAAATAGGGTGCAATGGTAGAGAAGCGCACCTTGCTGCGCGCCTGCTGCAGTTCGATGCGTACCGAATCGCTCCAGCCTATAACGGCCCATTTGCTTGCGGCATACGTTGCCATACGGGGGTTGGAAATCATTCCCGCTGCCGATGCAATGTTGCACACGTGCCCTTTGCCGCGCTTAATCATCCCCGCGAGGAACTGCTGTGCAATAACCATTGGGGCTATGGAGTTTATCTTCATAGTGCGCTCAATGTCGGCGATGCTCTGCTCGTCGAATCTCTTGTTGTTTGCTACAATACCTGCGCAGTTTATGAGAATATCCACACAGCCACACTCCTTTTCGGTGAGCTTGGCAATCTCTTGCACCTGCGCGCTGTCCGATACATCTACTTTGTAGCCCTCTACACGGCCAAGCTCCCTATATTCCTGCTTGGTGGCATTTATGCTATCCTCGTTTATGTCCCATATTACAAGGCAACGGGCACCTCTCTCCAATGCCATACGGCCCATAATGCGACCTATGCCCGATGCTCCTCCTGTGATGAGCACGCAGCAATCTTTTATCTTTGTCATAATGTGGTTATCCTTTAATCTTGTTCTTAATATCCCGCAAAAGTAGTACGAAATGAAAAAACGTGAGTTTTCATTTTCTGCGCATTTTGGTACATAATGTGCAAAAAAGGTTAATTCGGCATTTGTTGAACAGGGGCTGTTTATTTTTTACCGGCGTTTAATTCCCTGTTGTCATATAAGGGAGCCCCGCAATCTGCTCCACAGGGAAGTTGCCCTCTAAAAGGCCGCTTATTATGGTGTCGCGCGCGCCCGATGACTGGAACGGGTAGAGCCCGAAGTGGGGGAGCATAGCCGCAAAGTGTTCCATAATTTCCGATTGTATGCTCTCGTAGTCTTTCCAGTCGGTAGTAGTGGTAAAGCAATAGAACTGTAAGGGTAGGCCGGTGTCGCAGGGCGTCATAGTGCGCACCATTATCATCATATCCTTGCTCACAAACGGGTGGCTGTTGAGGTACATTTCGGCATATGCGCGGAAAAGTCCCAAATTGGTGTCTATGGTGCCGTTTATGAGCCCTGCGGGGTTTGCCGTATTGGCGGTTTTGCCCTCCTTGCTCTGCTGCACCTTGATGTCTATAAAATTATCCAGTTGCGGAGCTATTCCTTTGAGCCGTGCAAGGAATTTGTCGTTGCACGGCTTTATGCTGTCGAGCTTTATGTTATATCCGCGCGCAATACGACGGCCGCCGCTCTCCTGCATTCCGCGCCAGTTGATGAAACTGTTGTTTATGAGTGAGTAGGGTGGTATGGTGACGATTGTGTTATCAAAATTCTGTACTTTTACAATGGTGAGCGAAATATCGGTTACCGTGCCGTTTATGCTTGTCCCTGCTACCTCAATCCAATCGCCAAGCCTCACCATATCGTTTTCAAGCAGCAGAAAACCGCCCACAAAACCCATTATGCTGTCCTTGGTAATGAGCATAAGCACGGCGGCAAACGCACCTAAGCCGCCAATGAGATAGAGCGGCGATTTGTTTGTGAGGATGGATATGCCTATTATTACGGCAATGATATATACAATAATCTTTGTTATTTGCAGGAATCCTTTTATGGGCCTGTCGTGATACTTGCTGTTTGTGTATGCCGACTCGCCTATGGAGTTGAGCAGGGCGTTGAACGACATAACCACCGCCACAATGAAGTATATCCACACAAGGTGCTCTATGTAGCGCAGTGTGATGGGGCTGTCGGCTATTGTTATGGGGAGCAGCGTGTTTATTATTATGGGTGGAATTATGTGTGCCATCTTGTGCAGCGCACCATACTTTACCATCTTGGCCAGCAGGGTGCGCTGCTTGCGTGCAAGCATACGTTGGGTTATTCCTGTGGTTATGCGGTAAATTATAAATGTGATGCTTGCTGCTATTACGACAATTACAGCGAGAGATATAATGGTGTCGAAACGGTTGAGAACTTCGCCGGGTACGCCGGTGTGCGATAGCAAATCTATTATCCAACCGGTAGCTGTTTTGGTTATATTTTCGTTCATAGTGCTCTGTTTATAGTAAAACATAGGCACTGCTTTTTTGTTTTACGCAAAACAAAAAAGGTGGCAAGCACTGCTTGCCACCTTCGTATTTATATGTGAGCGTTTCTTACATCTCCTCAACAGCTGCCTGGGCTGCGGCTAACGGATGCTGATTATCAGCGAGATACATAGTTATTGTAAACTACTGGCGACACTTTTACGACACATTCTGCGCGTTTTTACACGCTCGCAACGTTTTGGGGGAGCAGAATTTTCATTTATATGTTATTATTTCTATTTATGGGTTAAGCAATTGCGGTAAACAGAAATTTTTTCTTTATATACATTTCTATCCGACTCTGCCTCAAGCATTACTTT
>JAFXGV010000069.1 GCA_017536765.1 Bacteroidaceae bacterium | reverse complement strand
CTACATCGAATACTACAACAATAAAAGAATAAAATACCGGTTAAAAGGAAAGAGCCCGGTGGAGTACCGAACTCTTTACCAATAAAACTATTTATTAATCCGTCCAACTTTTCGGGGTCACTTCACTTTTGCAGGTGAGCCAAAAATGGCCGCTCCCCTGCCATTGAAATACTCAATGATGCGGGAACAGCCATTTTTTATATGCGTTATGTATTACAATCAACCGCAGTGGAAATAGCGGTTGACGAGCTTGAGCATCTCCTCTTGGTTACCTGCAATTTCGGCACGGAGGGTACGGTCGCCATATGAGCGCAGTTTCTTTATGATGCCGTCTATCATTGCGGGGCTGAATACGTTGAATTTCTCAAAGACGGCGCGCTGTGCTTGCAGGCAATCGGCCGATGCCTCGCAGCTGTCGGGCAGTTGGGCAAGCATCTTCAGTTTCTCCTCGTTCTCCTTTTGATGTATGTTCACATTTACGTATGTTCTTTCGGCTATCTCCAATGCATCCGCAAGCTCGAAGCCGTGGCGGCAGGCTACGGCAAGGCCTGCTATCAGTTGATAGATATCGGCCGAGCCATCGGGGGAGCGCATCTCCACGGTTTGTTTTTGTGTGGTGTCGTAGTTGCTGTTCTCCTCCAACGGGTTGGCTATGCGGCACATATCGCTCTTGGCGGCCCAACCAAGGGGTACACGTACAAGAACGGAACGGTTCCTGTCGCCCCAGCAAATGTTTGTGGGGGCCTCCTGGTGAGGAACAAGGCGGAAATAGGATGTGGGGTTGGTGTTTCCGAATGCGGTAATGGAGGGGGCAAGTTCCATCATTCCGGCAATGGCCTTGCGGGCGGTTGCCGAGAGCACGCCGCCATCGAGCATCCGGTTCACTCCGTCTTTTACTATGCGCATATGCACGTGAAGGCCCGAGCCTGCCTTTCCCGCTGTGATTTTGGGGGCGAAGGTTATGTCGTAACCCATTCGGTATGCCAGGTTGCGGATAATCCATTTTGCTATCATCAGTTGGTCGGCGGCATCGCAGGCGTTTACGGGGAGAAATTCTATCTCGTTCTGCTCATATATGAGGCCGTCGATGGTGAAATTACCAACCTCGGAGTGCCCATATTTTATCTGGCCGCCTGCCTGTGCAATATATGCCATACACTGTGTGCGGAACTCGTTGAACTTGGCATAGGGGGCCGACTCGTGATAGCCCTTCTGGTCGGTTGCGGGGAACACGCCTTCGTCGGGGGCTATGACATAGTATTCAAGCTCGCCCATCGCCTGGAACTGCATACCCGTTACGTCGTTGAATGCTTTGCAGGCCTTGCGCAGAGTGTTCTCGGGTGAGCTCTCAAGGGGCTCGCCATCCTTGTTGAAGTATGAGCACAGCATAGAGAGTGTGGGAATCTCGGCAAAGGGGTCGAGGAAGGCGGTGCTGAAACGGGGAAGCACATAGAGGTCGCTGCTGCCGGCCTCTATGAAGGGGAAGAGGCTGGAGCCATCCACACGTTCGCCACAAGTGAGAATGGCATCGAGGTAGGCAGCATTGTTTATAACGAAATTCAGAGTTTTAAGCCTGCCGTCGGCTGCGGGATACATAAAATTAACCATACGTATTCCATTCTCCTTTATATATCGTACAATGTCGGCTTTTGTAAATTCGGTTGTTGGTTTTCCAAGATAGGCCACTACTTTGTTGGCGCTCATTTCCAATTCTTTATTCATATCTCTTTTGTTTTATCATTGATTTTGTAAAGATAATTATTCCAACGGTTATACAAGCAATGGCTGTATGTTTTTTTACAGGCAAAGAAGAAAAAAAACCGCAAAGCAACTACGCGATGCATTCTCTTTTTGCCAAAATAGCAACCACAGGCCTGCACACGGGCATTACATTTGCGGCAAAAAAAAGAAAGATGAAAAAGACAATTACATTCAGTAAGGCCGGCACAAGCTACATTGCAGAAAAGTTGCACGAGGCAGTGAGCATACCGCTCGGGATGCTTTTTACTGCAGCGGGAGCAACCGCCGACGAAGAGAACGACCTTTATTCCCTGAACGGCATAGAGGATATTACACCGCAGCAGATGCTTGCCATCTACACCCGCAAGGAGGCGATTGACAACCTGCACCTGCCACACGCACTGGAGGGTTGCAGCATAAGAACCATACTCCCCTGCCTGCAGCCTGTGGGTGAGCGACTTGCAGGCCGCCCGCTCAACGGCGAGAGAACATTTGCAGGAAGCAGCATCGAGGTGGTGAAATTTGGTAACGGGCAGAATATTGACAGCAGCGACCAAGCACACACAATGCCCACCACCCTGCTGGCGGGCACATTCTGCGGTTGTGCCGCGCTGCACACAATATATCCTATGAACCTGAAGCACGTAAACCATATTGGCAGCGACACCTTTGAAGGATGCGCTGCGCTGAAGGAGGTGAGGCTGTGTGCACTGAGTGCAGCGGTGCGTTTGTGCCACTCGCCACAAGTGAGCTACCAATCGCTGCTTTATGCGGTTGCAAACAGCAGCAATGGCGGTTTTGAGATAACACTGCACCCTGCAACATACAGGTATCTTATGACTATGGAGAGAGCGCCGGCAAGTGTAGGTGGCACAGAAAGCGAGTGGGCGGCACTGCAAACCGAGGGCGAGAAGAAAAATATTGCATTCAACACCACACAGTTCTACATATTGACTGCCAAAGAGTGGTTAGGTGTAAGCGGCGTGGCTGTGCATAAAGGGGAAATAACACTTGAACAAAAGAACGCCGTTATAGAGGGCGATACCCTATTTTTATTTTATTAACAATAGTATAAAGAGGAAAGAGCCATATTTATACTACTTTTGCAATATTATATATAAAAAGCACACTTAGCTATGCATATTTTCTTTTTTCTGGTACCATTGACATACATTGCCTGTAACTGTTATCTTTTTCACAGAATATGGCAGAGTATGCAAGGTGTACACATTGCTGTTAAAATTATTGTAATGCTGCTATATTGGTTTGTTACTTTCTCAATGTTCATTGCGCTGTTGTTGCGAGGCAGCGATTTACCCGAAATATTTGGTAATGGTCTGTTTCGCATTGGTTCCGCGTGGTTGTTTTATTCCTGTTTGGCTGCAGTAATATTATTTTGCATAGATATATCCGGTCGCTTTATCCCTGCAATACAAGGTAACTTATGGTGGGCGCTGGGAACAGCAGCTGTGGTTTTTGCATACGGCAATTATATTCATCGCCACCCCCAAGCCGTGCCATTGGATATAACACTGGAAAAGCCTATGGAGGGAGAATTAAAAATTGCAGTTATGAGCGACCTGCATTTAGGATATGGCACCGGGAAAAGTGAACTTAAAAAATTTGTAAAACTCATAAACAGCCACAATCCGGATATTATACTGATAGCGGGCGACCTCATAGATAACAATGTGAAGGTGCTGCGTGATGAACATTTTGAAGAGGAGCTCCTGGAATTAAAGGCCCCGCAAGGTATTTATATGGCACCGGGAAACCACGAATATATTAGTGGCATAGAGGAAAGCAGGGATTTCGCCAAAAGTGCAAATATCAAGATGCTGTGCGACAGCATTGTAACACTGCCCTGCGGTGTGCAAATATTACTACGCGACGATATTGCAAGCAAAAACCGTTTGAGTAATAAAAACGTATTTGAGAAGATCGATGCCGGCAAACCTATTGTATTGGTAGATCACCGACCAAAAAATATTACCGAAAACGACTCGGCAGGAGTGGATTTACAGGTGAGCGGCCACACACACCACGGACAGGTGTGGCCCGGGAGTATTATCACAGATATCCTTTATGAACAGAGCCACGGCTACCGCAAATGGGAGAATGCACACGTGTGGGTGTCGAGCGGAATATCGCTATGGGGCCCTCCCGTGCGTTTGGGCACCAGGGGCGACTATGCCATAATCACACTCAGAGGCACGGAAGAATAGCGTTTGCCTTTTGAGGGAAAAGATATATTTATGCAGAAGTAAAGCTAAAAAAATAACAGCAATGAACAAAGGGCATAAAGAGGTTGTCATAAACAGCAAGAGCGGTCTTATATTGGAAGGTGGCGGTATGCGTGGTGTGTTTACATCGGGTGTGCTGGACAATTTTATGGACCGCGGCATACGCTTCCCCTACACAGTGGGAGTGAGTGCAGGTGCCTGCAACGGCATCTCATATATGTCGGGGCAGAGAGGGCGTGCAAAGTATGGCAACATCGACCTGCTGCAGCAGTACAACTACATAGGGCTCAAGCATCTGCTGCTCAAGGGAAACATTATGGATTTCAACCTGCTGTTTCACGTATTCCCCACCAAGATAAGCCCATACGACTACGATGCTCTTGCACGCAGCAAGAAGATTTTTGAAATGGTTACCACAGGCTGCAAGAGTGGCGAAGCCTGCTACTTCAACGAAAAGCATAACCACAAACGCATAATAGAGATTGTGGAGGCATCGAGCAGCCTGCCTTTTGTAAGCCCCATTGCATATGTTGATGGCGAGCCTATGCTCGACGGCGGCATAGCCGATTCAATACCTCTGCAACGTGCACGGTCGCAGGGGTTCACCAACAACGTGGTGGTGCTCACGCGCAACAAGGGTTACCGCAAAAGCGAGAAACCCACAAGGGTGCCATTCTTCTTGTATCGCAAATACCCCGCCCTGCGCAATGCCATACGCCACCGCAATGCCCACTACAACGAGCAGATAGCATTGGTGGAGCAGATGGAGGCCGAGGGGAAAATAACGGTCATACGCCCCGAAAGGCCCATAGAGATGGATAGAATAGAGCGCAACATAGCCAAGCTGACTGCGCTGTACGAGGAGGGGTATAACTGTGCTGCGAAGATAAAATTCACTATAGAGGAGCAATAGCTACAACGCCGCCACGTTACGTGTGCGGAACGATTCGCGCGCCTTGCGCACATATAGTTTAACGACATCGGCAGGCAGGTGTGATGCGGCCACAAAATCACGTGTGAGCGCGGGATGCTTGGCAAGCGCCGTTGCCAACAACCAGGCAACCGCCATACGCACATAGTAGGGTTCGGGGCCCTGCACACTACCCTCTTGAGGAGTTTTTGGTTTCCCTTTAATGCTCCTGTATTCCGATTTTATCTTGTTGAAATCAATTTCATCTATGCGGGCAAACAGCGTTGCAATCCGAGGCTCTTCAAGCATATAACACATAGAGAAAACCACGGCAAAACGCACCTCGAACTCGCGCGACGATGAAAACCAACGCTGCAACCATTGCCACAGCAGCTGTTTATCGGCACGGGCTGCCCATTTTGCCGATGCACAAAAACTGTCGCACACGGCCCAATTATCCATAACGGGTACATACTTTTCGAGCATCTGCAAGCGGGCCTCTATGGAGCATTTGCAACGGTTTATAAGGAGGCCCCAGATGACGGTCTCCTCGTAGCAGAGGTTCTGCAGCGGCTCCTGTTCAAAGGCTTTTATGTACCCTACCCCATCGGTGACAGACAGTGTGCGGGCCACTGCCTTCATTTCGGGGGTGTGCAGGCCAAGCACCTTGCGTGCAGGCAGGGCGTTAATTACGCGCAGATGGCCTTCGCGGTAGCGGGAATCGGCAAGAAAGCGTGGGCAGACGAGCGGTTGCAGCAGGTGGGTTATCATAGCGCTATTCTTCGGGCAGGTAGTGGTCGGGAATCTGTTTGTGGGTTACAATGAGCCCCTGCTCCTTTATTTCGTTAAGGCGGCGTGTGATGTTACCCTTGCCGGTGGCAAGCTGCTTGTATGCCTCGTGGTAGGCATCGGAGGCCTTCTCGAGCGCATTCTCTATCTTTGAAAAATTCTCGGTGAAGAGCACAACTTTTTCATACACGGCATTGGCTGTGTCCACTATCTTCTGCACATCGCGCTGCTGGCGCTCGCGGGTCCACAGGGAGTTGACCACAAAGAGCGTGGAAATGAGGTTGGATGCCGATATGAGCACTATGCCACGCTTGTAGGCATAGTTCCATAGTTTGTTGTCGGTCTCCATCGCAAGGAAATAGGATGGCTCGTTGGGCACAAAGAGCATTACATAATTGAGCGAATTACAGTTGTAACCGGCATAGGATTTTGAGGCAAGGTTATCGACGTGCCTGCGCAGGGAGAGGGTGTGCTCTTTGCGGTAGCGGGCGCGGGTTTCCTCGTCCTCGGCGGCAAGATATGCCATATATGCCTTGAGCGATACCTTTGAGTCTATTATTATATCGCGCTTGCCCGGGAAGTGCACTATGATATCGGGTTTCATACCCTGCTGTGTATCTTCGTTATGCAGAGCGGTGCCTTTGTCGTCGCGCAGGGTGGCCTGTTTCTCCCACTGCTCGCCCTCTATGAGGCCCGAATTTTCGAGTATCTGTTCAAGGATTGTTTCGCCCCAGTCGCCCTGGAACTTGTTGTTATTGGTACCCGCAATGGCGTTGGTGAGGTTCACGGCATCCTGGCTTATGCGTTGGTTGGCCTCTATGAGGCTCTTTATATTCTCCTGCAACGAGAAGCGCTGCTTGCTCTCCTCGCCATAGTAGCTATCGACCTTTTCGCGGAAGGATTTGAGGTCGATGTTAAAGGGTTGCAGGATGGATGCAAGATGCTCCTGCGACTGCTTGCCAAACTGCTCGCTGTTGCGTTGCAGCGCCTCGGCTGCCATATTCTTGAATTCCAGGCGCATCTGTTCCAGGCTATTTTTGAACTGCTCCTTCTGGGCATCGAGCCGCTCGCCCATAGCGCGGTTCTCGCTTTCGAGGGCGGCAATGTGGGTGAGCTGCTGTTCGCGCTGCGCCTGTTGCTCGGTGGCAGCATCTGCGGCGGCACGTAGGCTGAAGCGGGCAGCCTCGAGCTCGTTGCCAAGCATTTCGTTCTCCTTCTTTATGGCAGCGTTACGCCCCATCAAATGCATATATAGCACTGCAAAAAGCAGCAATAATATTGCTACGATAATAATAGTTGTCGTCATATATATTTGTGTTGTGTTTGCAAAAAAACTATTTCCACCTGCGGCGCAACGACTCCATAAAACTTGTTACTATGCGATAGCCACGCCTGAAGGAGTTTATGTGGCGCAGCACCCCCGCCCAACCATTAACGGCCGATAACAGTATGTTACCAACCGAAAGGGAGCGCCTGAATGCCTGTAAACTATATTCAACACGAACAGCCAGCGCCTGCTGCTGCTCTTTATTGGCACGTTGTGCACCGCGCAGTTGCGCCAGGGTTGTTACGGGCACACGTTGTTCATTCCTTTTCATCGTTCTCGTCATTTTCAGTGAAAAACATTTTGTAAAAACGGGCTACCATAATGTTGATGAAGATACTCCCGCGCAACAGACGGAAAAGCCACGCCACGGCAAGCAGCAGAAATGCCACAAGAAGCAGTGCCGGCAGCAAGCCCATATACACAGAGAGCAATGCCACCAGTGCCGCCAAAAAGCACAACGACGATAGTAACAAAAAGATGATGACCGCCAGCCAAGAGAGTGCATCGGCAAAAAAAAGCGACAGCCTCTCCACGAAGGAGAGCTTCAGCTCCTCTATTTTGAGATTGAGAAACTCGCGGACATCGGCGGAGAGGCTGTCGAAATTTTCTTTGATTTCCATAAGCCGGTTACTGCTCCATCGACACGGTCACATTTTCCTCTATCACACGGGCGGCGGGCTTGCAGCAGGAAATCTCCTCTTTCAAATGCGCCTTGGCATCATCGATGCGCTCTTTGATATCCTTGCGCACTTCGCTGCCTTTTTTGGGAGCAAACAACAACGCCACAACACCGCCCGCAAGCATTCCGCCTGCAAAAGCCACCATACAACAAGCAAGTTTCATAATATAAAATATTTAATGTTTATACTACCCCGAAACCAGTGCTGTTGCCCTCTCTTGGCAAACGCGAAGATAGTTGCATTTTTGTCGAAAATCAATTTTTCAAGAGTATTTTTGCAAGCTATGAAAAATCAAAATCTCTTTATTAGGTGTTTCATAACAAAAATTACTATCTTCGCTTGCCGTTACTGCACACAGCAATGTTCGGTTACAAGTGAAACAACCGAAAGGGCAAAGCGGCACACCGTTTTAGTTTTTTTAGATAAATTTCAGAGAACTATGAGAAAAGGTTATATGGCACTGTGGGCATTGGTTGCGCTTTTGATGGCAGCCTGCCAAAACAAACCGCAAGGAACCGAAACCGCAGGCACCGGGAACGGTTGCGCGGCAATGTTCGACACCTTGCGTATAGACAAGCGATTTATGCTCGACACATTGGATGCCAACTCACCCGCGCTTAAGATAGATATGGAGTTGCTTGTGCCCGGCAATGTAGCACCCGATGTAGCCGAGAATATGAACACCTGCATTTCGTACGCGGCATTCGGGTACGAGGGAATGACCATAGCAGAGGCTGCCGACTCCCTTGTGAACTCAATGAAGAGCGAATATCTTGAACTGCGCAACGACTATATCAACGAAAAGGCTGTGAACCCCGATGCACCTTGGTTCAACAACTACTACACGCTGCACAGCAGCGCAAGCGAGGGACGCAACGGCAACATCTGCTATATGGTGGATTACGAGATATACAGCGGCGGTGCCCACCCAAGCAGCATAGTAAGTTGCGTGAACATAGATGCCAAGACAGGCAGGGAGATATCCCTGCAGGAAATATTTGCCCCCGACACCGACGAAGAGCTCACCGACAGGCTCACCAACAGGCTTGCGCAACAGAACGGTGTAAAAGGTATAGAGGGACTAAAAGAGATTGACTATCTTATCTTCAGCGATATGTACGTAACCAATAATTTCATATTGGGAAAGGATAGTATATTTTTCCTTTACAACAACTACGAGATTGCACCCTACTACAAGGGGAGAAGCCGCATAGGTTTCGATTATGACGAACTGAAAGATTTATTAAAGTAAACGATGGAAGAGATTCTGAAATATTTCCCTACGCTCACCAATGTGCAGAAGGAGCAATTTGCAGCACTGTATGACCTGTATTACGACTGGAACAACAAGATAAACGTGATATCGCGCAAGGATATCGAAAACCTCTATCTGCACCACGTATTGCACTCGCTTGCTATTGCAAAGAGCATACAGTTCCGCCCCGGCACCAAAGTTCTGGATTTTGGTTGCGGCGGTGGGTTCCCGGGCATTCCTCTTGCCATTATGTTCCCCGACACCGATTTTCATCTGGTTGACAGCATAGGCAAGAAGATACGTGTGGCCACAGAGATTGCTGCAGCCATAGGGTTGAAAAACGTGCGCGCAACGCACAGTCGCGTACAGGATATAAAAGAGAGATATAACTTTGTAGTGAGCCGCGCCGTGATGCAGCTGCCCGAGCTTATAAAGATCTGCCGTAAGAACATAGGTAAGGAGCAGTTAAACGCACTACCCAATGGTGTCATATGCCTCAAGGGCGGAAACATTGAAGGCGAGGTGCAGCCCTTCAAGAACTGCGTGGAGGTAACCGAGCTGAGCACAATGTTCGACGAGGAGTACTTCAAGGATAAAAAGGTTGTTTATGTTCCCATAGGATAAAGTATGTTTGAGCTTAGAAGATTTATATTTAACCCCGTGCAGGTAAACAGTTTCCTGCTGTGGGACGAGACAAAAGAGGCGTTGCTCATCGACTGCGGTGCATTGTATCCCCACGAGGAGGAGCTACTGAAGAGTTTTGTTGCCGAAAAGGGGCTCACGATAAAGCACTATCTGAACACCCACCTGCATTTCGACCACATTTTCGGCAACCCATTTGTGCAGCATTGTTTTGGGCTTGGATACGAGGCCAACGATGGCGACATAGCTTGGGCCGAGGGAATAGCAGAGCGTGTAAAGCTTTTCGGCCTGCGATATGACGAAGACATTTCGGCACCGGTGCGCGTGCTCCACGATGGCGACAAGGTATATTTCGGAAACCAGACGGTTGAGGTGATTGCCGTTCCCGGGCACTCCCCAGGCAGCCTGGCATTTTACCTGCCGCAGCAGAAGATGGTGTTCACCGGCGATGCCCTGTTCCACAGCAGCATTGGGCGCACCGACCTACCCGACGGCGACTACCTCACTCTTATAAGGAGTATAAGGGAACGGCTTTTTACATTGCCCGACGACACACGTGTGTTCCCCGGGCACGGCGACTACACCAATATAGGGATGGAGAAGGAGTATAATTTGTATGTGAAATAACAACGAACATTACACTGAAAAAGGGGCTGCCGTGGCAGCCCCTTTTTCAGTGTAATATCTTATATAGCAACTCGCGCATTATCTCGCCACCGGGGGCGGCGGCACCTTCGGCACCCTTGGACTGCGCATCGGCAAGACGTATGAGGTGAAGCACCTCCATAACGTGCATTGCGCGGTAGTTTTTCATCGCCTTCAGATAATCGCCCACGCCCCAGGTAGATTTGAGCCCTATAAAGGCGGCCACGCCACGCTCGCTCTTGTCGGGGGAGTAATAGGCCATCATAAGGTTGGAGAAGAAACTGAACAGGAGCGCCAGAGTCATCTGTATTGGGTTTTTCTTGGGGTTCTGCGCAAAGTAATTTATTATCTTGTTGGCCTTGAGAACATCCTTGTTCACGATGGCATTTTGCAGCTCAAAATTGTTGAACTCCTTGCTTATGCCTATGTGCTCCTCGACCAGGTCGGGGGTGATGGCCACGGTTCCCGCAGGCAAGGCAATGGAGAGTTTGTCTATCTCGCCGGCTATGCGGCACAGGTCGGCACCGATGGACTCGCTTATCATAAGCAACGATTTGGTGTCGGCCGTGAGGCCCTTCTCGCGCAGATAAGAGGATATGAAGGCAGGCAACTGCTCGTCGCGCACCTTTTTGCTGTCGAGCAGCACGGCTGTGCGGTCTATTTCGGTGGTCACCTTCTTTCTCTTGTCGAGCGAGCCGTTCTTGTGGGCAAAGACAAGCACTGTAGATGGCACGGGCGACTGCAGATAGTAGATGAGGTTGTCGATGTTCTTCATCATCTGTGCCTCGCGCACTATTATCACCTGGCGCTCGGCCATCATAGGGAAACGCTTGGCCGCCGTTATCACCTCGTCGATATTGGTATCTATGCCGTAATATACTGTTTGGTTGAACGCACGCTCGTCCTCGGTGAGCGCATTATTGGCTATGTAGTCGGTTATTCGGTCGGTGAAAAAGCCCTCCTCGCCCATAAGATAATAGACGGGGCGGTACTTGCCGCTTTTAAGTTCCGAAAGAATTGATTCGTATGTATGCTTTGCCATATTATGCTTTTTATTATCTTTGCGACCATCGCAAAGATAATAACAAACGAGCGGAAAATATGAAGTTTACTTCTATATTTTACACAGCGAGTGCAGTATATTTTCGAGGTTATCTCAAAGATAATAAGAACTTGCGTAAAAATGGCAGAATGAGGGCAAAATATGATAAGTGGTTGGTACTTATACCATTTTTGTGTTATCCCGCCATATTTCTAATTTCGGCAGAAGGAGCCGTATATGGTGGGTATTAGAGAAAGAATTGCTACCTATCCGTTGCCTTTTTATGGAAGGGAAAGTTGGTAGAAACAGCATCTTTAATCTCTTGCACATACCCTACAACAGCCATTTTTACGCAAGTTCTTATTATCTTTGAGATAACCTCGAAAATATACTGCACTCGCTGTGTAAAATATAGAAGTAAACTTCATATTTTCCGCTCGTTTG
>JAFXGV010000068.1 GCA_017536765.1 Bacteroidaceae bacterium | reverse complement strand
GTTGGTTGGTGTATTCGTTTGCTGAATTGTGGCATATCCACACCATTTGCTCATGCCAGGCACTCAACAGTTGCTGTTGCTTATCATTCAACAGGAATAGAGGATTTTCCGACAACGAGTCCCAAAAGTATGGCGATGTGAGTTTATAGATTGCCTCCTGCACATTATCATCGGCAAGAGCCACATATCGGCAATGAAAGGTGCTGCTGCTTTTCTCTACCCAAAATGTATCATCATAGAACAGCACAGCCATCATTCCTCGATGAAGAACTCTTCGCTTGAAGCCCACTGATACGATAGCGCACCCACTATCGACAAGCAGTACCATACAGCCGCTTATTCCTATGCGGTTGTTGCCGTATTCCTTTAAATCTGTCTGTCCCGTACTGCCACCCTCGGCAACGATGCCGACTTGATTTCTATTCATATTCTTCTTTTATACCGCAAAGATAGCGATAATTCCCCTTATTATTTGCAAGTGGTATCGAAAAGTACCATTGCAGTATTGATTTTTATACACACCTAATCACCATTATCTCTTACCTTTGCACCCGAAAAAACCGATTGACAATGAAGATAGAGACATTTACCGAAGAGGATATTCGTGAAGCGGCACACCTTGCCTATCCCGTGTGGGGCGAGGGACACGCTGCAAATGGTCAGGGCGAAGAGTTCGGACTGTTGATGTGTGAGTATATCATCCGCTATGGGTGGTATGGTGCGCCATTTGCCTTCAAGATTACAGATGAGGGCAAGATGGTGGGTTGCATCCTTGCAGGCAATATCGAGCAGAAAAACGGCTATAACGAGTGGTTGGATAGCGTGATGCAATCGTTCAACGAGCAGCAGCGCGAGGAGGCGTTGGCTCTGCGCGAATACTTCGGCAAGACCTCGCCAAAGGTCTATCGCTATATGCGAGCAGATAAGGATTTGTATCTTTCGTTCTTTATCTCAGCGGTGCAGGGTTGTGGTAAGCAACTGCTTGCGGAGGTTGTGGCGTTGGCAAAGAGCGAGGGGTATGAAAACCTCTACCTTTGGACTGACTCGTCGTGCAACCACGGCTACTATGCCCACCACGGTTTCGAGAAGGTTGCCGAGTTTAAGAGCGACGAATGGAAAACCGATACCAACGACTATTTGACCTACATTTATAAGAAGATGATATAATAAAAGAAATGCTGCTATTTCGTTGTCCGGCTTTCAAGCAATCCGACCAACCAAGTTATTCTAAACAAGTTATCTATTCTTGCAAAATTACGGAAAATAGTTATAACAACCGCCTGTTAATGAGATTTTATTGCCACCGCTTTTTACTTATGATTTGCCTGCACCGATATATTTTATTACTTTTGCAGCCGTAAACAATAACAACTTCTTATGAACAAGGTATCGGAAAACCCTTTCAAAAACCGAGCAGGCGGCGATATGCCGCTAATGGTCATTACAGCGCTATTCGTTACACTCTACTTGGTGTCGAACATAATGGCGGTTAAAATAATAGGATTCTTTGGTCTTTTTTATTTCGATGCGGGAACCATTACATTCCCTTTTGCTTATATGTTAGGCGATGTCCTCACCGAAATCTGGGGCTACCGCACGGCACGCAAGGTTATATGGACAACCTTTGTGTGCAATGTAATTATGGTGCTGTGCACGCAGGTGGGTGTGTGGTTGCCTTCGCTCGATTATCTAGATGCCACAGCTGCATCGTATAATACAATATTCACATATGTGCCGCGCATTGTAATAGGCTCGCTTGCAGGCTTCTTGCTTGGCGAGCTATCCAACGCCTGGTTTATGGAGCGCATAAAAAGGGTTACCCGTGGCCGTTATCTGTGGGTGCGCACGATAGGTTCGTCGGTAGTGGGCTACCTGCTCGACACCTTGCCGTTTGTACTCATTGCATTCTTGGGCGTTCTGAGCACACGCGACTTGTTGCTGATGATAGCATTCCAGTACTGTATGAAACTTGGTATCGAGGTGCTCTTTGGCACACCAATGGCATACGCCGCCATTGTAATGCTCAAACGCAGTATCTTAAGAACACGCGGCAATGGATAGGTATTCTGTGATACACACAAAAATGCCCCGCGAGTTCGTGCTGTTGCAGGGCAGGGGGTGCCGTTGGGGCAAGTGCGCCTTTTGCGATTATCACAGCGACACAAGCGACAATCCTTTTGAAACAAACCGCGCCGTGCTGCAACAGGTAACGGGCGTTTATGGCGTGCTCGACGTAATAAATTCGGGCTCGGCACCCGAACTCGATGAAGCTACTATTGAACTTATTAAACAGGTGGTGCGTGAAAAGAATATCCACACTCTTTGGTTCGAGGCGCACTATATGTACCGCCACCGCTTGGCCCGGTTTGCGGCGCAGTTTGCACCCGCAACGGTTAAGTTCCGTTGCGGCATAGAGAGTTTTTCCCCCGCGCAACGCGCGCTGTGGAACAAAGGTGTGCCTGCCACTGTTACGGCCGCAGATGTGGCAAAATATTTCAAAGGAATATGTCTGCTCTGCTGCACGGCCGATGACAGCCGCGAACGCATCCTTGCCGATATTGAAACGGCAAAGCAGTATTTCGAATACTTCAGCGTGAATCTTTTTTGCAACAACAGCACTGCCATAAAACGCAACGATGCTCTTGCCACCTGGTTTATGAGCGAGGTATATCCACAAATAAAGGATGATACCCGCATTGAGGTGCTTGCCGAAAACACCGACTTGGGCGTGGGGTAGTGCATCCTTTTTTTGAAATTTTTTGTTAACGTTTTCTTAACATAATCATAATTTTTTCGTAACAAAATTGAAATAATATATACGGACTTTTGCAACGTGAAAACAATGAGGAGCGGCTGTTGGAATTGCCACAACACATACTTCCTATCATTGAATTTTGAAACGTTGAAAAAGTACGATGCCCGGAAAGTTGCTGTTCCGCCCGGGGGAACGGTTTCTTGGAATGGCAGATGTTTATTTTAATTTTATTATTATGAAAAGAAAACTGTTTTTAGCTGCAAGCCTTGTTGCCTGCACACTATTTTCGGCAAGTGCACAAACAACATCCGATGAACCCAAAGGAAAAGCCATTGTTCAAGTGTTTGGCAATTTCCATTCAGGGTTTGGTGCCGAACGTAACGACCGAGGTTTTGAACTGGAGCGTAGCTATCTTGGTTACGAGTACTCCATTGGAAAATCGCTCTCTATCAAAGGTGTAATGGACATTGGCAAATCAAACAATGTCACCGATTACCAGCGCATTGCTTACATTAAAAATGCTTTGATTACCTATCGCACAGGTAACCTCACACTCAATGGCGGTCTTATCTCCACCACACAGTTTAATATGCAGGAGAAGTTCTGGGGCTATCGCTATGTGATGAAGTCTTTCCAGGATGAGTACAAATTCGGCAGCAGTGCCGACCTCGGAATATCGGCCGCCTACAAATTTGCCGATTGGATTTCGGCCGATGCCATAGTGGTAAATGGCGAGGGCTATAAAAAGATTCAGAACCAGGATGGTCTTCTCTATGGTCTTGGCACCACTATTACACCGCTCAAAGGGTTGAGCATCCGTCTTTATGGTGGTGTGAATGAGGGGGTTGACGATAAGAAAGATGTTTACAACTTTGCATCCTTCGCAGGGTATCGCAACAGCCGTTTCTCAATAGCAGCCGAGTACAATGTTATGCAAAACAACGGCAATAAGGAAAATGCCGATTTGCGTGGTTTCTCAATCTACTCTTCTGTAAAGCTCAACAAGACCGTGGATGTGTATGCCCGCTACGACGAGCTCTCGTCAAAAGATGATTGGAATATTGCGAAAGACGAAAAGGCCATTCTCGTGGGTGCCCAGATGAAACTTGGCAAATATGTAAAGGTGGCTCCAAACTTCCGCGTAGCATTCCCTGCCGCCGACGGTGCCGATAATCGCTATATGGGATATATCAGTTGTTACTTTGGTCTTTAATTGAAGGTTAAGATATTTTACAAATTAAAACTATTGTTATGAAAAAGATTGTGAAGTTAGCGGTATATATTACTATTGCATTGTTTGCGGTGGCCTGTGGCAATAAGCCCAAGAGCGAAGGCCGCGACAGCGTGGAACTCACAGGTGCGGGTGCAACATTCCCTTTGCCCTTCTACAACGTGGTATTTGAGAATTTTGCACAGGTAAATGACGACGAGGTGGCATACGGCGGTATAGGCAGTGGTGGCGGTATTCGCAACCTCAGAGACAGAATTGTGGATTTTGCAGGTAGCGATGCCTTTTTAAGTGAAAAGGAGATGGCCGAAATGCCTGCAGTGGTGCACATACCCACTTGTATGGGAGCAGTAGTGCTTGCCTACAACCTGCCCAGTGTAGATAACCTGAATCTCGCAGGTGATGTGGTAGCCGATATTTTTGCCGGAAATATTAAAAAGTGGAACGATGAGCGCATTGCTGCTTTGAACCCCTCGGTGAAACTACCCGAAACGGATATTGTTCCCGTGTTCCGTTCCGACGGCAGTGGTACCACATTCGTCTTTACCGACTACCTTGCAAAGGTGAGTGAGAATTGGAAAAACAACTACGGTGCGGGCAAATCGGTTAACTTCCCTGCAGGACAGGCCGCAAAAGGAAATCCGGGCGTGGCAGGTGTTATTGCGCAGACGACAAATTCAATAGGCTATGTAGGCTCGGAGTATGCTTTTGCACAAGGAATCCCCTATGCCACTATGCAAAATGCCTGCGGCGAATTCGTAAAGCCCACAGCCGAGAGTATATCAGCCGCAGCGATGGGCGAGATACCTGCCGACACACGTACCTCAATCACCAATTCACAGGCATCCGGTGCCTATCCCATAAGCACATTCACCTGGATAATCATCTACAAAGAGCAGAACTATGCCAACCGTTCAAAGGAGCAGGCACTATGCACCGTGGATTTGCTTAAATATATCCTCAGCACCCAGGCACAGGAACTTACATCACAGGTTCATTATGCGCCCCTGCCCAAGAAGGCCGTGGAGCTGAGCTTGAAGAACCTGGATGCTGTTACATACGATGGTGTGGCAATAGGCAAACTCAGCAGCAATGAACGATAAAGTTTTCAAAATAATTCTGTTTGCTGCAGCATTGGTTATACCGCTCATTTGTGGGGGAGTGATTTACTCCCTCACAATAGATGCTTCCGATGCCTTTAGCCGCTTTGGTTTCTTTGAATTCCTTACATCGAGCGAGTGGGATTATACAATAGACAACGAAAAGTATGGTGCATTGCCATTTATAGTGGGCACACTGCTCACCACATTGCTTGCACTACTGTTTTGCATACCGTTTTCGTTGCCGGTATCGCTCTTTATAGGCGAATATTTCAAAGGGAGAAAAATCGCAGAACTGCTTGGAACCGTTACCGACCTGCTTGCGGGTATTCCCTCTATTATTTATGGTTTGTGGGGATTCTACACACTGCGCCCGCTCATTATAGCACTTGACATATCGCCGCAAGGTTCGGGCATACTCACGGCATCGTTGGTGCTGGCCATAATGATAGTACCATATGCTGCATCGCTCAGCGCCGAATTCATCAAGATGGTGCCAAACGAAATAAAGGAGAGCGCATACAGCCTTGGTGCAACGCGTGCCGAGGTTATAAGGGATGTGGTTTTCCCTGTTGCCGGTTCGGGTATTTTTTCATCATACATATTGGCTATAGGCAGGGCGTTGGGCGAAACTATGACTGTTACAATGCTCATTGGAAACACCAACCAGATACCGCAATCGCTCACTGCCACGGCAAACACTATGGCAAGTATAATTGCAAACCAGTTTGGCGAGGCCGACGGGCTGCGTTTTTCGGCACTCATTGCCATAGGATTGCTGCTTTTCCTCATAACAGCCATCATAAATGTGATTGGTAAATTTTTGATAAAACGTGCGAGAATAATGTAATACACTATGCTTGTAAATGGTATGAAAATGAAAAGTCGCCTGTTGCGCGACAGGATGTGCTTCATTCTGGTCTGCACATTTGCTGCACTCACGGCAGTGCCTCTGCTTGCCATTCTTGGCGAGGTATTTGTGCGAGGATGCACTCAGTTCAGTTGGGATTTTATTACTGAACCTACACCCACGGCATTAAAGGCTATGATGGCTATGCGGGCAGGTGATGCTATTCCGGGTGGTATAGCCAACGGCATTGTGGGCTCGCTCATTATGCTTGGTATGGCGGCAGCGGTAGCTGTTCCCGTAGGCGTGTTGTGTGGCGTATATCTGGCCGAAAACAGTAAAAAACGCTTTGCCGTCGTTGTGAGTTATCTGAGCGATTTGTTGCAGGGAACTCCCTCGGTCATCATTGGTATGATAACATATGTGTGGGTGGTTGTGCCAATGAAAGGATACTCGGCCATTGCAGGCAGTGTAGCTCTGTTTATAATGATGCTGCCGCTTATTATACGTTCCACCGAGGAGACGATGAAGATATTGCCCGCATCGCTCAAAGAGGCCGGCCTTGCACTTGGCGGAAACAATGCGCGCGTTATGCTCAAGGTGCAGCTGCCGGCAGCCTTTGGCGGTATATTCACCGGTGTGTTGCTGGCCGTGTCGAGGGTGGTGGGGGAGACGGCCCCGCTCATATTCACGGCGCTTGGCTGTTCTATGGTGCGCTGGGAGATAGACAAACCCATCGCTGCCGTGCCGTTGCTCATATGGGAGTTCTTCAACGATCCCAATTTGCAGGAGCTTATTTGGGGTGCATCGCTCTTTTTGCTTCTCTTTGTATTGTGTCTTAATATCACCGCCAAATACTTGGCTAAAAAATGGAATAAATAAAAAATGGAAAAACCTATAATAGAGTTCAAAGATGTGTGCGTGTCATATACGCGCAACACTATGGCAGTGAAGAATGTGTCGGCAGCTGTGGAGCGTAACAGCATCACGGCAATAATGGGCCCGTCGGGCTGTGGCAAGAGCACGCTGTTGCGTGCGGTGAATCTTATGCATTCGCTTTACCCGAATATAAAGGTGGATGGCGAGATTCTGCTCAATGGTCAGAATATACTTGCTATGGAACCGATTGAGGTGCGACGCAAGGTGGGTATGGTGTTTCAGCGCCCCACGCCCTTCCCCACAATGAGTATATACGAAAACGTGCTTGCAGGCTTTTCGCTCAACGGCATTGGGCTGCCACGAAGCGAAAAAGAGGAGATTGTGGAACACTCGTTGCGCAGTGTGGCGCTGTGGGATGAGGTGAAGGATGTGCTTAACAAAAAGGGTACCTTCCTGTCGGGCGGACAGCAGCAGCGTCTGTGCATTGCCCGAGCATTGGCGCTGAAGCCCGATGTATTGCTGCTCGACGAGCCTACATCGGCTCTCGACCCCATAGCCACCAAGCACATAGAGGAGTTGCTGCTGCAACTGAAAAACGATGTCACAATGCTCATCGTTACGCATAATATGGGACAGGCTATGCGCATATCGCAGCGGTCTATGTTTATGTACCTTGGCGAACTTGTGGAGTATGGCGATACCGCACAGATGTTTGCCGCTGCAACGGATGAACGTACAAAGGCTTATCTCACCGGCAAGATGGGATAGTAATAATGTTTTATTTTTTCATTTGGTGTTAATGGCATCGCAAGGGATTGAATTCTTCTTGCGATGTTTTTATTGTGCCACATTGACTATATATTGAAACAAAATGCTATCTTTGTGAAATATTCCTTAAAATGGAATATTATGTAGTTTTTTGAATAAAAATAATAATTAATTTAATATTGCTTATGGCAACAGTTGATGACAAAAAAATCATTTTCTCGATGGTGGGCTTGAACAAGACCATCCGTCAGAACAACAAACAGGTACTCAAAAACATCTATCTTTCGTTCTTCTATGGTGCAAAAATCGGTATCATAGGTATGAACGGTTCGGGTAAATCTACCCTTATGAAAATTATCGCAGGCCTCGACAACGACTATCAGGGCGAGGTTGTGTGGTCGCCCGGCTACACCGTGGGCTACTTGCCCCAGGAGCCTCACTTGCAAGACGGAAAAACAGTGAAGGAGGTTGTTATGGAGGGTGTGCAATCGATGGTGGATGCCCTTAACGAATATGAGGAGATAAACAACAAGTTCGGCCTTCCCGAATATTACGAGGACGAGGAGAAGATGAACATTCTTTTTGCCCGCCAGGCCGAGTTGCAGGATATAATAGATGCCACCGATGCGTGGAACCTCGACAGCAAGCTCGAGCGTGCAATGGCCGCATTGCGTTGCCCGGCAGGCGATGAGCTTGTAGACCACTTGTCGGGTGGTGAGCGCCGCCGTGTTGCTCTCTGCCGCCTGCTTTTGCAAAAGCCCGATGTGCTGTTGCTCGACGAGCCCACCAACCACCTTGATGCCGAGAGCATCGACTGGTTGGAGCAGCATCTGAACCAGTATGAGGGTACCGTAATTGCCGTTACTCACGACCGTTATTTCCTCGACGATGTTGCTGGTTGGATTCTTGAACTCGACCGTGGCGAGGGAATTCCTTGGCAGGGTAACTACTCTTCCTGGCTCGACCAAAAGACAAAGCGTATGGAGCAGGAGGAGAAGAGTGCAAGCAAACGCCGCAAGACACTGGAACGCGAGCTCGAGTGGGTGCGTATGGCGCCTAAGGCCCGTCAGGCAAAGGGTAAGGCTCGTTTGAACTCATACGAGCGTATGCTCAACGAGGACCAGAAGGAGCGCGAGGAGAAGCTGGAGATATTCATCCCCAACGGCCCCCGTTTGGGTAACAAGGTTATTGTGGCCGACAAGGTATCCAAGTCGTTTGGCTCTAAAACGCTCTTTACCGACCTTGAATTTATGCTGCCGCCCAACGGCATTGTGGGTGTTATAGGCCCTAATGGCGCAGGTAAAACAACACTGTTCCGTATGAGTATGGGCCTGGAGAGTGTGGACAGCGGCACCTTTGAGGTGGGCGAAACCGTGAAGATTGCCTATGTGGACCAGACACACAAGGATATTGTAGCCGACAAATCGGTTTATGAGGTATTGAGCCAGGGCAACGAACTTATGCGCTTGGGCAACAAGGAGGTGAATGTGCGTGCTTATCTGTCGCGCTTCAACTTCACCGGTGCCGACCAGGAGAAGAAATGTGGCGTGCTGTCGGGTGGTGAGCGTAACCGCCTGCACCTTGCAATGGCATTGAAGGAGTGCGGCAACGTGTTGCTGCTCGACGAGCCCACCAACGACATCGACGTGAACACACTGCGCGCGTTGGAGGAGGGCTTGGAAAACTTTGCCGGTTGTGCAGTGGTTATCAGCCACGACCGTTGGTTTCTCGACCGCATATGTACACACATCATAGCATTCGAGGGCGATGGCAATGTATTCTGTTTCGAGGGCTCATACTCCGATTATGAAGAGAACAAAATGCGTCGCTTGGGCATCGAAGAACCTAAAAAGACACGTTACCGCAAATTGATGGAGGATTGATTATATTTGGTTGTACTGCTACAGCAGCGGTACAAACCTTTCTGTTTTTTGTAAAAAACCATTCATACGAAACTTATTAAAAGAATCTGTCATTCCGAACCTTGTGTGAGGAATCTCAAAATAAAATAGAATATTACAATGAAAACCGTAATAGAGCCATCGATAATAGATGGCATAATGAAAGAACTTGAAATTACCGATGTAAAGAGGGCATCGATACGCCAGGTGGGTGCGGTGGTGCGTGCCGCCGAGGCTGCCACAGGCACCGAATATATTCACTTTGAAATGGGTGTGCCGGGTTTGCCTCCTTCGGCCATTGGAGTGCAGGCCGAGTGCGAGGCGTTGCAACGCGGCGTGGCATCGGTATATCCCATAATAGATGGTATTCCCGAGGTTAAGGAGCAGGCATCGCGCTTTGTAAAAGCCTTTATTGACACCGATATAAACCCGCAAGGCTGCATCCCCACAGTGGGCTCAATGCAGGCATCCTTCGCTGCACTTATGTTAGCATCGCAGCTGTCGCCGCAAAAGGACACCGTGCTCTACATAGACCCGGGCTTCCCCGTGCAGAAGATGCAGGCCAACGTAATTGGTGTGAAGATAGCATCGTTCGACATAGCCGACTACCGCGGTAAAAAGCTCGAGGAGAAACTGGAGAGCTATTTCGCACAGGGCAACATTTGCGCCGTGCTCTATTCAAGCCCCAACAACCCCACTTGGATGTGCCTTAACGACGAGGAACTGGAGATAATAGGGCGCCTTGCCACCAAGCACGACGTAGTGGTTATAGAGGACCTTGCTTATATGACAATGGACTTCCGCAAGGATATGAGCCGCCCGTTTGAGGCTCCTTTCCAACCCAGTGTGTCAAAATATACCGACAACTATGTTATGCTTATGAGCGCCTCAAAGATTTTCAGTTATGCGGGGCAGCGCATTGCTATGGCCTGCATATCGGACAAGCTCTTTGAAAGACACTACGACAGCCTGCAGCAACGCTACGGCATTGCTCGCTTTGGTGCGGCATATGCCTATGTATTTCTTTATACCTTCTCGTCGGGCGTGTCGCATTCGGCACAATATGCTATGGCGGCTATGCTCAAGGCGGCTTGCGACGGCGATTACAATTTTGTGGGCGACATTAAGGAGTATGCCACACGCACCGCACGCCTCAAGGAGATTCTGGAGCGTAACGGCTTTAATGTGGTTTATGACAAAGACGATGACAAACCCGTGAGCGATGGTTTCTTCTTTACAATGGGCTACAAGGATATGGATGGGGCCGAGTTGCTGAAGGAACTCCTTTACTATGGCGTGAGCGGCATAGACCTATCCACCACCGGTGGCACACGCAAGGGAATACGCGCCTGCTCATCGAACATAAAGCCGCACCATTATGCGATGCTCGATGAGCGTTTGGCTTTGTTTAACAAAAATCACAGCTAAACATACTATGAAGAAGTCCGATATCGTTTTTATGGCCTGCGTTGCAGCGTTGCTTGTTCCATTTTTTGTGAGCGACACTCTTTTTAATTGCTACAAGGAGTGCAATGCTGCGCACCCATACATTATGGCCTTTATAAAGTTTATGATTCTATCGTCGATAGGTGAGATGCTGGGCCTTAGAATAAAACAAGGTGTATATACATACAAGGGCTTTGGCATTATGTCACGTGCCATTGTGTGGGGAGTTCTTGGAGTGATGATTGCCGTTGCTATGAAGATATTTTCCGCCGGAGTGCCCGTGATGCTCGAGAGTATGGGCCTTGCCGGTATGGTAGATGCTATGCGCGAGCCTTTGAGCTTTGCAAAGTTCGTAGATGCTTTGTGTATATCCACTGCAATGAACTGTTTCTTTGCACCTATGTTTATGACTTTGCACAAGATTACCGATACCCACATACTTAACTGCGGCGGTAAACTTACATCGCTTGTTACCCCAATAAAATTCGGTGACATAATTTCATCACTCAACTGGAAGGTGCAGTGGAACTTTGTGTTCAAGCGTACAATTCCTCTCTTTTGGATTCCCGCACACACCATAACGTTTATGTTGCCGGCAGCATATCAGGTGCTTTTTGCCGCATCGCTTAGCATTGTGTTGGGCCTGCTCTTGTCCATAGCAGCTGTAATGTCAAATAATAAACTATAAATAATTATAAGTATGAAAAAAATTCTATTATCGCTTTTATGCGTTGTTGCCACAACGTTGTTTGCCGGCAATATTTCAATTATTCCTCAACCCGCACAGATGACAGTGGGCGAGGGTAGTTTCATATTTCCCAAGAAGGTGAAGGCTGTAGTGCCTGCCTACGAGGGTGACAGCCTTGTTGCTGTGTTCAAGAACTTTGCTCGCGATTTCAAAAAAGCGACAAACGTTGCTGTGAAAACCACCAAGAAGAGTGCCGCTGCACAGATTGTCGTATCGTTGGATTCTTCACTTGCGCCCGAGGGCTACACCCTGCAGGTGAAAAATGATGGAATAGCCATATCGGTGTCGAAGCCCGCAGGCCTCTTTTATGCATTGCAGACACTGAAACAGCTGATGCCGCGCAATGTGATGGCCGTTGTCCCTTGCGAGGAGATAACCGAGTGGTCTGTTCCTTGTGTGGATATTAAAGACGAGCCCCGCTTTGGCTGGCGCGGCTTTATGCTCGACGAGGGCCGCCATTTCTATGGCAAAGAGGAGATAAAGAAGATTATCGACCTGATGGCCGCTTATAAGATGAACCGCTTCCATTGGCACCTTACCGAGGACCAGGGCTGGCGCATTGAGATAAAGAAATATCCCAAACTAACCGAGGTGGGTGCTTGGCGTAACAGCAAGGTACTTGGCTGGGGTGATGTGAAGCCCGACGGTGTTCTGTATGGCGGTTACTATACAAAGAAAGATGCCAAAGAGGTTGTGGAGTATGCCCGCGAGCGTTTTATCGAGATTGTGCCCGAGGTTGATATTCCCGGTCACTCACAGGCTGCTGTGGCTTCGTATCCCGAGTTCCTTGCCTGCGATCCCGAAAACGAACACGAGGTGTGGTTGTGGCAAGGTGTTTCAAACGACGTGATAAACGTGGCCAATCCCAAAGCAGTGCAGTTTGCCAAGGATGTTATCGACGAGCTTACCGAGATATTCCCATTCGGATATATCCACCTGGGCGGTGACGAGTGCCCCACAACAAAATGGGAGCGCAACAGCGAGTGCCAAGCCTTGCTCAAGGAGATTGGTAGCGAGAAGTACCGCGACTTGCAGATACATTTCTACAAACAACTAAAGGACTATGTAGCCACAAAACCCGCCTGCAAGCAGCGCAAACTGATATTCTGGAACGAGGTGCTTCACGGAAACACTGCGCCCCTGGGCGACGACATCACCATTATGGCGTGGATTGGTGCCGACGGAGCTGCAAAGGATGCTGCCACACGTGGTATGAACACCATCCTGTCGCCCCAGATTCCATACTACATCAACCGCCGCCAATCTAAGTTGGAGAGTGAGCCTCGTTCACAGGGCCACGGTGACGAAACCGTGGAGCGTGTATATAACTACAAGCCTATGAACAATATCCCCACAGAGTTGCAGTCGCGCTATCTTGGTGTGCAGGCCAACTTCTGGACCGAGTGGGTTGAGGAGCCCTCGGTGGTGCAGTATCTTACATTCCCTCGCCTGGCTGCTGTGGCCGAGGCCGGTTGGACACCGCAGGAGCAGCGTAACTATGATTCATTTGTTGAGCGTATGCAGGGCGAGGCTGTTTACTACAACCTTAAAGGTGTAGATTACGGCAAACATATTTTTAAGTAAAGAGTTTAATAACTCTATACTTTTGTGCCCGGCACGGCATGCATTTCAACCATGCTACGTGCGACCTTACGCAAATGAACTCGCCGATAACAAAACTTGTTTTGTCATTCTGACGACTGCAAGGAGGAAGAATCTCAAACAAGTAGTATTAGATGTCTCCACTTTGTGTTCGACATGACAAAAGTGATGATAAAGACCAACAATTTTATTAAAACGTAACAATGAAGAAATTTTTGAAAATTACAGCCGCTGTAATAGCTGTTATTGTGTTGTTACTTGTTTCCTTGCCTCTTTTGTTTACAGACAAAATAGAGGCACTTATAAAAGAAGAGGGGAACAAGATGCTTAATGCCGAGTTCGATTTCGAGAGTCTCGACATAAGCCTCATACGCAATTTCCCGCTTGCCTCTGTTACACTTGAAGATTTTTACCTTAAGGGCGCGGGAGTGTTTGAGAACGACACACTTGTGGCTGCGGGTGAGCTCACGGCATCGGTAAACCTTATGTCGCTATTTGGCGACGAGGGCTACGATATACGCGAGATTCTCATCGACGATGCCTCGGTAAAAGCTATAGTGCTGGCCGATGGCACAGTGAACTGGGATATTATGAAGGCAACCGAGGAAGCCGAGGAGGTTGCAGCCGAGGACACCACAGCGGCCGCTCCTTTTCGCATAAAACTACAGGAGCTGGCCATAAGGGATTTCGACCTCATTTACGACGACAAGCAGGGTAATATGTATGCCTGTGTAGAAGGCTTGGATGCCACCTGCTCGGGCGATTTCGGCAGCAGCCGCACAATATTGTCACTCGATGCCGAAACCGACGGTGTTACATTTGCAATGGATGGTGTTCCCTTCTTGAGCAAGGCTGTTGTTGCTGCAGATATGAAGATTGATGCCCACCTTGAAAACAACAAATTCACTCTTAACGAAAACACCTTCCGATTGAATGCCATTGAGGCTGCGATAGACGGCTGGGTGGCTATGACCGATGAGGGTATGGATATGGATTTGAAACTGAACAGCAACAGGATTGGTTTCAAGGAGGTTTTGTCGCTCATACCCGCAATATATTCAAAAGATTTCGAAGGACTGAAAACCGATGGCAACGCCACACTCACAGCGTGGGCCAAAGGCAGCCTGCAGGGCGACAGCATAGTGCCTGCATTCGACCTTGCCTTTGATGTGGAAAACGCAATGTTCCAATATCCATCACTTCCCGCAGGCGTGAACAATATAAACATAGCCGCGCAGGTGAACAACCCCGGTGGCTCGCCCGACAATACAGTAATAAAGATAAACCCCTTTAACTTTGTGATGGCAGGCAACCCATTTGGCGTTACAGCCACGATGCAGACTCCTATGAGCGACCTCGCCTTCAATGCGGCCGCAAAGGGAAAACTCGATTTGGGCAAGGTGAAGGATATATACCCGTTGGAGGATATGCAGCTGAACGGCGTGGTAGATGCCGACATTGCGGTGAAAGGCCGTATGTCGTACATAGAGAAGGAGCAGTATGAAAAGATAGAGGCCGCGGGTAATGTGCGCCTGAACGATATGGTTCTCGCAATGGAGGATATGCCTAACGTGGATATAAAGAAGTCGTTGCTCACCTTCACTCCGCGCTATTTGCAGTTGAGCGAAACAACCGTGAAGATTGGCGACAACGACGTTACAGTGGATAGCCGCTTCGAGAATTATATGGCATACGCCCTAAAAGATGGCACGCTCAAAGGCACACTTAACGTGAAGAGCAACCATTTTAACCTTAACGACTTTATGACACCGGCCGACACCACAGCCGCCGCTGCACCCGCCGATGATGCCGCCGCAGCCGATACCGTGGCAACAGGCGTTATCAAGGTGCCTGACAATATAGATTTCCGTATGCAGGCAGCCTTTAAGGAGGTTCTCTTCGACAATATGAAACTGAAGAACGTAAACGGCCTTCTCGTGGTAAAAAACAGCAAGGTGGATATGCAGAACCTGTCGCTTAATACAATGGGTGGCGATGTGGTTGTCAATGGCTACTATTACACACCCGCCGATGCACAGCCGCAGTTCAACGGCGGCTTCAAACTGAGCAACATAGGCTTTGCACAGGCATACGTGGAACTGAACGTGGTGCGCAACCTTGCACCCATCTTCAGCGGGCTCACAGGCGATTTCTCGGGTAATGTAAACATAAATGCCGAGCTCGACGATACAATGAGCCCCGTGCTCTCCACACTCACAGGTAGCGGTGCCTTATCTACAAAGGATTTGAGTCTTAACAATGTGCGCGTTATACAAACCGTGGCCGACATTGTGCAAAAGCCATCGTTGAAGGATACAAGGGTAAAGGATATAAACATAGAATTTACCATAAAGGATGGCCGCGTGAACACCAAACCCTTTGACATAAAGATGGGCGACTACAAGATGAACCTCTCGGGCAGCACAGGCCTGGACCAGACCATCGATTATAAGGGCGAGATAACCATCCCCACATCGGTGGGCAAGCTGTCGAAATTGGGCACCGTGGATATGAACATCAAAGGCACATTCACATCGCCCAAGGTGAGCATAGATATGGCCTCGCTTGCCAAGAAGGCGGCAGCCGGTGCAGCCGAGCAAGCATTGAACAAACTTTTTGGCGGCAGCTCAAAAGAGGAGGCAACAAAGGAGGGTAGTGACTCCACTGCAACAGCCAAGCCCACCACCAAAGAAGAGATAACGAACAAACTGATAAACGGAGCGTTGGATTTGTTCAAGAAGAAATAAGAAAGGGCAAGACTAAAAATAATTTGGGCAACACTTCAAAAATGTGTTGCCCAAATTATTTTATACCTTATTTATTTGTGCTTTATATTTATCGTTGAAAACAAATAGCATAAACGCGTAAAATTAACGCAAATTATTTTGGTAGGTCAAAATTTCTTTTTACCTTTGCGTAAAATTAACGCACAGATGAGAACTCTAAACAAAAATATAGTGATTATGGGAGGGAGTTTTAACCCTCCTACATTGGCACATTATATGCTGATGAGCTGTGCCATAGATGCTGTAAATGCAGAGTGTGGGTATTTCGTTCCCGTGAGTGATGCTTACCTGAGACGAAAAATGCGCCACTCGCAGCCTCCCGTTGTCTTGTCGGCTGAGCAGCGCATTGAAATGTTGCAGGCTATGTGCTTGGAGGAAAGAATGAAGGTGAGTGAAAAAGAAATTGGAACAATAGAGCCAAGAACCTTGCTTACACTGAAGTCTTTTAAGGAGGAGTTTCCCGAACATAAGCTATACTTTATAATGGGGGATGACAAGTTGGAACTGTTATCGCATTTAGCAGAAGCAGGAGCCTTTTTCGAAATTTCCAATGTTATTCTCTATTCAAGAAATTCAGAAGGCATAGAGGAGAAACTGAAAAGACACGAGAAGTTATCGGCACAGGTCGATAGTATAGTTGTATTGCCACAACCTGAAGGAGCTGCAGGAATAAGCTCATCGTTGGTAAGGGAACGGATGCTGTTGGGAGAATCCAGCCGTGAACTGCTTGTCCCCGCTGTTTGGGAAATATTCAAAGAACTTGAGCCCGATGATTTCCCCGATACAATTAATGCCTTTAAGGGGGAGTGTGATTTCTTGAACAATCGTTATGGGTGCTCTTTCGTGTATGAAGGGATAGAATACAATAATGCGGAGGCGGCCTTTCAGGCATCTAAATGTGGTGATGAAGATGCAAGAAGAGTCGTAAGCAGATTGTCGGCAGATAAAGCGGCGGTTAGAGGTAGCAGTATTATTCCCTATTGTGGATGGGAAGAAAAGAAGTTGGAAATAATGACATCTATTCTTGAAGAAAAGTTCGGCCAAAATCCCACATTGATGAAAAAACTGCTTGATACAGGAAACCGTGTGTTAATCAATGGGAACAACAGACACGAAACTTATTGGGGCATTGACTTGTACGGCTGGACCGGTGAAAACAATTTGGGAAAGATATTAATGACAATAAGAGATAAGGAGAAAGTAAAATGAGATACAATGTAAAAACAATAGAGGAGATGGTTCGCAAGAATCAAACAACCGAGTTTATATATTTTTGGGGATATACGTCCGATTTCTATAAATTAACAAAATCGTGTCTCAGCCAGTGGTACGATGTCTGTTTTACGGTAAATGGAGTACACTATCACACCACCGAGCAATATATGATGGCAAGCAAAGCACGATTGTTTGGCGACGAGGAGACTCTCAAAGAAATAATGGGTGCAGAATCACCCCGCGAGTACAAGAAACTTGGCCGAAAGGTAAAGGGATTCGATGCAATCATATGGAACGAGAAGCGACTTGACATTGTAGTAGAAGGCAATAAAGCCAAATTCAGCCAGAACCCTGCATTGAAGGAGTTCTTGCTTGCTACCGGTGATGCAATCCTGGCAGAAGCAAGCCCCTATGACAAAATTTGGGGAATAGGAATGGATGAAAAAACCGCCGCAGCCGGACGTGTAGAGGATTGGAGGGGAGAGAACCTGCTTGGCTGTGCATTGATGGAGGTACGTGATTGGATTAAAAATAATGATTTATAACTATGGAAGAGAACAAAGAAATGTATTCATACAGATATCCGCGCCCGGCTGTAACAGCCGATTGTGTTATATTCGGTTTTGATGGGGTGGGCATTAAGGTGCTGCTCATTCAACGTGGTATAGAGCCATTCAAGGGCAAATGGGCTCTCCCCGGCGGCTTTATGAATATGGATGAAACGGTCGAGGAGTGTGCAAAAAGGGAGTTGAAGGAGGAAACCGGGTTGACGAATGCTTCGGTTGAGCAGTTTCATTCCTTCTCCGATGTAAACAGAGACCCGCGCGCGAGGGTGGTTACAGTTGCCCACTATGCGCTCGTGAGGTTGGCGGATGTGAAGGGTGGCGATGATGCAGCCTCGGCTCGTTGGTTCTCTATGAACGAGATACCGAGCCTTGCATTTGACCACGACCGCATACTGCGAATGGCTGTAAACCGCCTTAAAGAGCGCATCTGCTTTGAGCCTATAGGTTTTGAATTGTTGCCCCAGGTGTTCACGATGACCGAATTGCAGAACCTGTACGAGGCTATTTTAGAGGTAAAATTCGACCGCCGCAATTTCTATAATAAGATGTTGAAACTGGGCATACTCACCGAAGCGGAACCGCGCCCTGCAAACGCATCGCGCCGCACACCAAGCAAGTACCGATTCAATGCTGAAAAATATACGGAACTGAAACAGAAAGGATTCAGATTGGAATTTTAAGATTGGTGGAATTTATTAACTGTTCTGAAAATATATCAAATCTGAATAAAGTGCAACAGGCAAAGTTATAATTGATAGATTAGGAGATTTTCGAAACTCTATTTTAGAAAAAAAGGCAAACAATTGAATGACTTAAATATGTTAGTTGTACACCCTGCAGATATAACAACAACCGTTCTCTCCCATTTATATGAGGGATATGGAGCGGTTGTTGTTGATCAACATCACAGTAAACGCGAAATAGAACACTTGCTGCACCATTGCCCGCAACGTGAGCGTATAATGCTTCTGGGGCACGGTTTTGCCAACGGACTCTATTCCCGCACCGATGACACTGTGCCGGAATTCGACCGCATTATAATAGGCCACTCACACGCCTATCATTTGCGCCGCCACGGCAGCAATCTCATTGGCATATGGTGCCACGCCGACAAATTCGCCCGTAGCGAAGGGCTGCACGGCCTCTTCTCGGGAATGATTATATCGGATAAAACAGAGGCGGAAGAGTATGGAATCATCACCCTGCAACATCTCATAGATGAAGCGAACGAGGTGATGTTTGCCAGACTCAGGATGTTACTGGATGAGAAAACACCGCTTAATGAAATACCGGAACGAATGAAAGCCTTGAACGACAAACCTTCTTGGCTGACCAACTTCAATTACGAGAGTTTTTACTATTTGTAGGGAACAACATTCTCGCTGTGGGAATATGCCATTCCAAGGTCGCACATTGCCTCGGCATTTATTTTAAGTTCTTCGATATTCATAGTATTGTTATTTTGCCATTGCAGCAACATCGTTGCCATTTGTATTCTCGCTCTGTTCTGGTACGCAGAAGCCTATTTGTTTGGTTTTTTCTGCATCCTCTTTATTGTCGCCGGCAATCTTATCACAGATAATATCCATTGCCATAGCAACAGCCTCGTTCAACTCATTAAAGTGCTTTATGAACAGTTCAGTCCACATCTTTTTTGAAGTGAAATAGAATGACGAATCAATTTTAATGGAATCATTATAAGCATATACGGTGGCATGGTTATACAGGTCCGTATTCACCTTGTCGGCTATGAAAGTCTTCTCCTCTGTGCTTAGCGCTGCGTATTCATCGGCATTGCACTCATATACAATGCCACATTCTGCATAATCATCACCCTCGCAAAGTTGCAGGGTATACACATTGTCTTTGAACCAAAAGAGCAATTCGCCATCCTTGACCTCGCACTTGATACCTTCACTTTTGAAATAATCAATCGCAGCCTTACGCAACTTGCTTACGTTCTTCACAAAAGAAAAACCAGAAAAAATTGTTGAAATCGCCATAATTCTGAATGTATTTAGTTGTTGTTTGCTTTTTCTGCCTTGAATTTCCCAAATTCTATTGGAACATAACTTGACACTTTTGTGAATTATACTAATTGATATTAATAATGTTATTTATTGAATAAAGATTCGTTCTCTTTGAATAGTTGGTAATAACTGCGAACATTCTCCAAATTATACCATTTGTCTGTGCGTATTGGCAAGGAGTCCAAGTTGTAGATTTTTGCACCGGGAATTGAGAGCAGGAAAGGGGAGTGTGTTGCAATAATAAATTGGCAACGGAAAGCCCTCACTGCACCCTCTATGAATTTCCTAAGTTCCATTTGCCATTTTGCAGAAAGGCTGTTTTCCGGCTCATCAAGCAGCACTAGCGAGTCATCATTTATCGACTCAATAAAAAACTCAAAGGCTGTCTCGCCGTTCGACAGTTCTTTGCTATTGCGCTGCAGATTTGCCTTTACATACTGTGAACAACTCTTTCTGCCAGCATCACATATACGCTTGTACTCTTTCAGGACTTCGGGATTGGTTAAGTTGTTTCGAGGTAATTGGGGCATATTAAAATACTCCTGTACAAGTTCCTCGCGACGTTGGTCGATACATTCATTTTCTTCTCTGTTTTTAAGCATGGCATCGAACACATCATCGCTTACAAGGATGCAGCCACGCTCTATGCAATGCTCGGCATTCAAATCGGTTGCATTGTATTCGCATATACTTATATAGTCGTTGAAGCAAGTGCTTTTGTTATGACGCGTAGACCTTTTCAGTTTAAGTTTCTGGGCAATTATATTTAGCAAAGTTGTTTTCCCCGAGCCATTACCACCATATAGTATTGTTATATCCTCGAATGAAAAGTCGTTCAACCCACGATTATATAGCGTATTCCAAGGATACCACGTGTTAAGGTGGGTATTCCTGCATACAAACGGCATATTGTAGGGAATCTCGACACCGTATATCGGCCCCGAGAAGTATACATTGACCCAATCGTCTTTCGGTATTCTGAAATTTTTAAGGTATATCATAATCTATAATCATTTAGTAACCGGGAATCCTATAATCTATAAATTCATTATCCTGCACAAAAATGCGCATTTCGGGAATTTCGCCTTGGGGGAAACGATACTCCAATTCAATGTTGCAGTTGTTCATCGTGCGCTCCCTGCACACCTGTTCATAGAATGCAGAGTCGAACACCTTTATGAACTCCTTAAACCGTTCAACATCTAAATACCTCTTAATTCTCTTGATTCTCCCTTGAAGAAACTTACGGAAGCTGAGAGGGTTGTTCAATATTCGTGGCGGAATGCTCTTGTATTCCTCTCTCGACGACACTTCAACCACCTCCGGTGTGTATTCGTACACGCCCGTGCGGAAGGTGCCGGCAGTGAAAAAGCCCGGCAAGAGTTTTTTCATAAGCAGCAGTTGCTCTTTGTTCATCCTGTAATACTCACGGCTTCTGTGTTCCCGCCTGTCATTTTCAATGGCAAATTTCGTGTGGTCTATGCGCCCATCGGGGCTCAGGAAACCATCGAAGGAATGCCGCATAACCCTGCGCACCCAGCGCCTTGCCGTTTTGTCGTGTCTGAAATTCTCATAAAACTCCTCCCATTCTGCAATGGATATCCAATGATACGATGGGAAATAGAGTAACGGAGAAGTTAACGGAGATTTCCACCAATTTTTCTGCCTTCTCTTGCCCTCGCGCTTAACTTCGCATCGCCCCTTTGCAAGGTTGTGCTCGTATAGTTCTATTTCGATAAAGAAATTCTTGTTGCTGAATTTTTCAACCCTTAATAATTTCACCTCCATATATCCTCCTTTCTTTCAGTTTATTATCCTTGTTCTTTCGTGAGCAAAATTATCAAACATCCTTTGAGCGATAAAATGTATCAACAGCAAATATCCCGCTATAAAACATTTGTCCCAAACTCGTGGGGAGTTTGGGACAAATGGAGTGGGGAGAATTGCTTTACCGTTCGTATTCTCTGAATTTGCAAAACTTGAACGACACCTTTTTGCTGCCATCGTCGAGCATTTCCACAATGCGCTTTGTGGTTGATACAATACATTTATATCCGGCTTTTTGCAAACGGTGCAGCACAGAATAGGATAGGGAGAACTCTCCCATCAGATGCACCGTCACATTGTATTTGTCGCCGTAGTGTGCGATTTTTTGCATATACTCATCGGCAAGAGATTTTATATAGGTTTCATCTCCGGCTTCATCTACCATAGGGAATTGTATATCCACAACATTGCCATAAATGGCGGCAGCACTCTTTTGTTCTTCGCTCCACACACTATATGGGTGATTGGACAGGTTTACAAGAACAGTTGGCTCAGATTCATTTATTGCATTGCATTCTTGCTCCTTTCTTATGTATGTACCTATTTCACCCGACAGTAGATTTTCGAAAAACAGCAACGAACCTTCAATTTTCTCTATTAAAGCCTTTGAACTCCACTTGTTCTTGTTCATACCGGCGTGGTTGTAGTTGTTTCTTGTATCCTGTAACAATGTGTATTTTGTTACAAATTCGTCGGTTAGGAATTCTTTATCGTTAAAAATATCCTTAACCGCAGTCATCGTGGCCGGGTTGCTGTAACTTGCGGGGGATATCATTGCGCTATCCGATGTTTTCCCTCTGTAATATATTGCGTCGGATACAAGTTTACGTTCTTCTTTGTCGAAAGAGTTCAGCCGATGACGTTCGCATATAATGGTTATAATTCCCTCCTCCAGCAGCGTAACTGCCTGCTGGTACATCTTGTTGTTGAAACACCACCGAGCAGCGTGTATCATATTTTGCGCATTGTTCTTGGTGCTGAAGCCGTTCAGGGGCTCTATGATACGTTTGAAAAGGGGCTTGAACGGCGGAATAAGGTCCACGTTCATCTTTTCGAAACTGTTGAGTAGAAAATTCAAGTTTTTTGAGTCTATGATGTTAAAGCCTCGACAGGTGTTAAAATCGGATACAAGCTCGTTCAGCTTCTTTACAAAATTTCCCACCTCTCTTGTCTCTTCGTTACGCTTTGCGCTATCACGCATTATGGGCATAACCACAGCGTTGCACAAATACATCATATTGGTGGCATTGCCACTGTCGATAAATTGCCCCGCAGCATAGTTCCAATCGAGCAGGGTGGATATTGGCAAAAGATCCATTATAGGTGCTTCGCTTGTTTCTATGTTTCTTGCTTCCCAATTACCATAAGAGATATTTGCAACAACTGTGTTTTTTAGAAACTTGGAGTAGTTTATAAGTGCAAGCACAATCATTGGCATATATCTGAAACAGTGCGTTATGTCGAAATAGAGGATGTCGTCTTCCTGTATTTGCGCATATAGAGTTTCGAATATTTTCCAGATTTCATCTTCATTGTTTCCCGTGGGCAAATTCTCAATAGTATGAACCTCAAACGGCAACGACATCTTTTTTAGGCGTGTGCAAAGTCCTTCATATTGTTCTCTCTCGTGCCCGTTGTCGTGCCAATTGTTCTTCTCGGCGGCTTGGGTGAGCAATATGTATGCTGCATCGCTCGATTGCCATTCACTCTGTTGCAAAAGCATATCGAGCGTGGCCTCTTGGATGAAACGTACCGGTTGCGATTGAAAATTCTCTTTCGTGTAGATGCACTCTTTGTATATCGATGCACCTAAAAGTGATATAAAGACTTTTCTTGCCATAGTTTATGTATTTATTTCGTTCAGTTGGGTGTTTAATAAAAAGAAAAGTTTGCTCTCGGCATTATTTTGCGATTTAAGTGAGAAATTAAGAAGGTTGTGATCGTTGCATTTTTCGATGTTCATTGCCTGCATAGGTGCTTCGGTAATAAAAATGCCTTTACACCCGTTACCACCATAGTTCTTTATAACGCTGTTGAACTTATCTATATCTGTGGAGTTGAAAATTTGTGTTTTACACTCTACAAAAATAGCTTTTTTGCCGGCATCGACAATGATATCGACTTCGTTTTTTTCTTTGTTTTCAAGCGACTTGAAACGGCAATTCATCAACACTCTTTTTGCCACATGCCAGCGGCTCATCATACCTGCAACCTTGTATTCGAACCAACCGGACGAGAATGAAAGGTCAAAAGCGTGTGGCGAGGAGAGGGTTTTCTCTATCTTGCCTTTTTTGCTCTCAATGCAGAATTGTATCTCACAATTGGCTTTGTCGGCATTGGATTTTCTCCATTTTACAAACGAAGGCGATGTAGCCGATGTGATGGTTCCCTCCTTTGCGCTTAAGGCCGCTTTATTCTTGCCTGGATTCAGAATTGTGAGTTCATTGAATATCTTATAATCGAAATGACGCAGACTCTCAATCTCCAATGCGACGGCACTGTCTTCAGAGGTGTAGGTGTTGAAATCTACATAGCTTGCGATGGGGATATCTTCCAATATGTCGCTCTCGATACTCTCGCTGGTAAACGTTTTGTAATTGTAGAGGACATTGTTCTGGTCTATGTAAAGCACTGCAAAATTACTTTGTTTGCTGAATTCAAGGCCAAAAAAATAGCTCCACGATTTAAGACCGCTTGTTATGTTGACCGTGACATTGTCGTTGGCATATCTGTTGGCAAGTTCTTCTGCTTTCTCTTTTATTACGAGTGGAGCAGTGGGTGTGAGTTCAATCTCCTCGCACTCAATCTCTTTATTCAAAAACTTTTTTATCTCGTTTATATCCTTTTTCGATTTTGACGAACATATATAAACGACATAATCGGGGGATATGGCGTTTATGGTTCTGTAAACAGGCCGTATCTGCCCACCGACAAGCGTTATGTGAACCTTCATATTCTACTTCATAATTTTTAATTTAACAAAACCCAGCAAACCAAGCTTAATTTCATCACTATCCTCATCTACGAACTCTTCTATACGACGGGTTTTGGGGAAAGGATACTTTGTGTATTTCTTGGAATATTCCCCATGTTTTTTGCTTTCGCGCACTTGTTTTTCGGTCTCTTTTAACTCTTTTTCATCGGTAATCCAGCTACCGGTCATAAATTTCCACCCCGAGGCGTACCCAATGCGCAGCACACACGCATCTCCTTCAAGCGTAGATTCCTCTATTACATCTTTGATTATGTAGAGAGCATTAATGTAATCATTGGTATTCTTTTTATCATCATCAGAAAAACGATTCATATATTTTTCCCAACTGCTTTCACCAAAATTTTCCCAGAAGTCGATATCCTCGTTAATAAGGCGCAAGGTGTGCGCATTGATGGTTTTGAACAAGTTCCCAATATCAGAAACCTCTTGTGGTAATGGTTTTATAGGTGTAGCTTCTTTCTCATTCTCTTTCTTTTTCATTCCCTCCTGCACAGCCTTCTCATTGTAACTCTTTGAAAGTTTTATGGAAAAGGTAGTAGTGTAGAGATCGATGCATTCAATCGCCTGCCCTAAATTTGTAGCAAGCAATTCCTCTGTTTCTCGAATGTTTATGCTTGTGGCTTTTGTGGCACATTCACATCCTTTCTCGAAATAAGCATCGCCCACTTGGATAAAACGCATAAACTCGCAATAAGGGTCTGCACCAAAAACATCTTTTTCACAATTATTTAGCTTGTCTTTTCTCGCTTTTTGCGCAAGTGAGCCCATTAAGGCGCTTCTGATGGCACCTTTTATGGAACTGCCAGGTATGTAGGCTATACCCATACCATCGTGCAAACATTCTTTTAGTTTATTTTCTTTTTTATTATTATATTTTATAGGGATAACTCTTTGGGAAACATCCTTTAATTTTGTTATTCTTCCCCGTGGAAAAATCTGCATTATGTTGTAGCCTTCTTCTGCTTTTGTAACCCAAGTTTGAATCAACTTTTCGTCATAACCGATTTTTTCAAAAACTTTTTGCACATCTATTACATAGATTTTATCCTTTTCAACAATATAATCTATGTTATTGTATAAAAAGTTGCCGTTGCCTATGTGTACAGGAGTGATTAGCTCCATTTTTATTGTATGTTTTGTGTCTTTCATTGTTCCTGCATTTTAATGGGTAAAATGAATGAACGGCCACTGCGCAGAACAGGGTGCATAGCATTGTCGTTCCACTCAGGGGTTACATCAGCAAGTTTTCCTTCCAAATGGGAACTTGTTGCAAGGAGCGAGCCGCATTTGAACATATAGACCGATTTCTTTTGCAGGTGTGTGAACTGTGGCACGCTGCTGCCGGCCATATATCCGTTGCGCAACACAAGTTCGTAGCGCGAAGCATCGAGGTCGATGTTGCCGAGCTCCTCCTTGGTGGGAATGTATTGCGACAAGAGTAAAGCGCCGTTGGCATCATTGGCCGATGGTATTTCAATGGTGGCTGTCTCTACAGTGAATTGCCCGCAGCCGGTGCTCTTGTAAGAACCTATGCCGGTCTCTCCCAGCTGCACAAAAAGATTCTCAATCAACCCCTTTGTTTGTTCGTTGCAATCTATGATGCAATAGAGGCCCGCCTGTGGCGAGAAGAATGTGCGCTCTATGTAATATGGGTCCTCGTTGTCGCCGGTGCGCGACACTGGCACACGCAGAGTAGTGTAGCGTGCAAACAAATCAATATCGCTATCACTGCCGGCAGCTACAAGAAAGTCGCCCATAATCTGCTCCTTGCTTATTTTAACAGCCTCGCCACGCGCAATTTGCTCCCACAAAGGGAGTTCTATGTATTTGAGTTTTTTCAGTTTCTTGCGCACACTCTCTTCTTTGCAATCGGTTAAATCGACACTCAACCGCCCAATGGGCTTGGGCAGGAAATAGCGATTGTCACAGAATGGGAACGCCGAGCTTATGAGGAAAGACTCCATAAACCCTTTGGCATCGAAATTCGGTGCCGTCTGTGCATATATTGCTGCCAAAGCGGCCGATAGAGTATCGCTATGAAGGTCGGTTGCAGCTTTCTCATATGTGGCTCTGCCGCTCCCTAAGTGCATAGGGGTGATGTTGCAGAGTTTTATAATGGAGTAGGTTGGCATAATCAAGATTTTATTTCGGCACCGTTGGTGGTGTATTCTTTTACTATAGACTCTTCTTTGATTTTCTCCCAATCGATTTTCACCTGCCCGTAACCGCGCGAGCCGCTACCGCCAAGATAGTCGTCGTGCAGCAATTCGATAGCCTTGTCGAGTGTCTTTTTCAATGCCTCCTCGTTGTCGCTGTCGAAAATGTTGAGCACCATATTGAGCGAGAATTTCGCACCGGCGGGCACACGTTCGAATGTGCGCGGGTTGGCTTTTGATGTTATGCGGTCAATGTTAACCTCGGTCTTGCTCTCGGTGTATGGCATATCGGTGTTTGCGAAGGCCTTTTCCATTCCTTCGATGAGCAACTGGCCATCGCGCACAATTAATCGCGAGGGATGCGAGTCCTCGTTGTCGGCCGACGTACCGAACAGGTTGTTTGTCTCTTTGTCCTTGCCCACCTTGGCGCAACCGTTCACAATCTCCACCAATGCTCTCATTTTACCTTTGAGCGAGCTACCCGGGATATACGGCATATTGTTCAATGGGTTACGTATTACAAAGTTGTCGGGGCCGCCAATACTCATTGTGGTGTTTGAACCACCGATGTGAAGGCCTGTTACCAATGTTATTTCTCCTGTATAGAATATTTTTTTTATGAGTTTCATATGTGTATGTTTTTGTATTAGTTCTTCTTATTTTCTTCCTCGTAAACTCTATGATAAGCAACCAAAGCCTCCATCATATTGCAAAAATTAGTGTAAGTGCTGTCGTTTACTACATGTTGCGCGGCAGCTTTGAATATTTCATTAAAAAGTTTGAGCCCGTCATTATTCTTGTTGCGTGCAAGCATATATGCAACCTTGGGCTTTAATAAGAGGAATGCCACCCGCTCGGCCTCGTAGTTCATCTGTATTCTTTTAATCTCGCCATATATGTTACGTATTTGCGATGTGGTCATTTTTTCCTGTGCCATATATTTTGCCGAAACCTCGACAAATGAAATCATCTCCTCGTCGGCATTGCAGGTTATCCAACGTTTTATGTTATCGTGATTTAGTGAAGGTCTTGGAATTTTATCACCCTTTTCATTGTCGTTTATGTGTGCCATATTTTATTTGTTTTGTTTGTTAATTATTCTTGTTCTATATTCGAGTTCGGCCCAGCGCGAAGCCAATGCCCATAGCTCGAGCGCGTGATAGTCGGTTTCTATTGGTTTGTTATTGAGCGTGGTGCAGGCGGCAGAGCAAATCTCCTTTTTGCAATTTTCGAGCAAAGAGTTAGCGTTGCCATCGTTGCCACTCTTATCGGGGTTATCCTTCTTGCGCTCTATCATACGCTGAATATCGTAGCTTACCAACCAATAGGTTTTAATATTCCCTATTATGTGGTTTTTAATTTCGGCATTGCTGTGGTGCATAAGCAACTTACCAATAAATGCTTTTGGCAACCCTCTTTTTGGGTTTTTGCTATTCTCTTCCAGCATTTCACACAATGTGTCTTTGAGCAATTTCACCACAGGATACTCGCTTCCCCAATTGAGTGGCGTGCCCAGGAACGATATTGCATCCTTGGGTTTCTGCTTGCAGGTGTGTTCTTTGGCATTAGACTCCTCTTGTGCACTCTCCTCGGCAGCAACCATAATAGGGAATTTGGGCTCCACTATGGCCACGCCGCCCGAGAGAGAGAAACTCTCATTATAGCAAGTGTACTGCTTGAATTTCTTGCGTATCTCCTGTGCAAGCTCTATTGTCTTGTCCCAACGGCCCACAATGAAAAGGTCGTCGCCACCACTGTATATTACCTGCGTGCAGTTCCTGTATTCGGGGCAGTCCCAAATGGTATTAAGATAACCCGAGAAAAAATAATCGAACGAACGGCTGAGCGTGGCGTAGCGTGCAAGCGAAGGGCGGTCGTTTATTCCCGTTTGGAAAATTGTACCCAGATTATCAACATCCATACGCAACACACCCAAGCGTTTGAGGTCGCCCGTGCAAGCACACAACTGCTCATAGGTTTTTGCAGGCATACTACTGCAATCGTTGCCACCGTAGAACTCAAACGCGCATATATTGTTGCAACCGGCTGCAAGGCCGGCCAATGTGCAAGAACCATTCTCACCGTTAAGCGTTACAATGGTTGCATCCCCACCCGCAGCGTGTAGCTGAGGGGCCAATGCATTGAGAGAATCGGTACTTTTTATAAAATGATAATGAACGCCCAGTTTCAATGGCTCCAAGTGTAGAATCTCCTTTGTGTTGGTGCTTTGCAATGCCGTATAGGCAACGATGAACCTGTTGGCATATCGCAGAAACTCGCCCAACTTTATCTGGTGCTGTGTGGTGCTCCTTACAACAATCTGCTCCTCGTCGTCGCTATACAATTCGGCAGTTTCTTGCGGCATAAACACCTCGCCTGTAATGGCATCGCGGCTATATTCCACACTCTTTGCAGTGTCGAAGAATGTGGTGTAATTCTGCTTAATCATCGACGAATATCGACGGCTCTTTTTCTTGTCGCGTTTAAGGAAAAGCCTTTTCCACGCAGAGGGCAGATTGTCGTCGGTAGCGCTGTTCATAAGGGTATCGGCAGTCATCTCCACGTAATCTATTGCCACATAGAGCGACGTGCCAAACTCGTTGAACACAGCCTTTTCCACCTGTGCCACTGCACCCTCTATGGCGCTGCGCAACCCTGCAGTGTCGGGTGCAAGAATGTAGAAACAACCACCCGAGTTGTAAATGACATTTGTGGCATAAAGCCCAAGCTCACGCAGCAGGAAACGCACTATGCTATCCGAAGTAAGGCGCAGATAGAAAGAACGACCTTTGAGATTCTTTGCAGCCCTCTTCGACACAATATCGTAGATATACTGCTGAATGCCGCTAAAGTCGGCACCTACGAGCAAGAAATGTTCGCCACAGCCCTGCTTGTTGCATTCGTAGAGCGACACTGCAATGGCAGCAACAGTGCGCACATAGTCGTAGAGCGACACATCGTCGAGCCCACATACACCGGCGGGAACGTGCGAAGCATACTTGTGCAACAGTTGCATAAACGTCTCGGCAAATGCACGAGGCTGCATACCCTGCAACAGTTTTGTCTCCTCTCGCAATTTACTCATCACGGTGGTGTGATTACACATCTCGCCGGTACTTTTGCGGGCAAAATAGCTATCGTGCAGCACAAGTTCCTGCGATGCATAAACATAGTTTCCCTCGCCGCCACACATAGTGGTGAAAATGGGCAACAGCGGAGTGGTGGAGCGAGCCTCCATCACCGTGTATGTTGCAGTGCCTGCCGCAATAGACTGTGCCCGCGTAATGAGCGCAGAGCACAACTCGCCATTTGGCGGTTGAGCGTGGGCGGCCACATCCTTAAATTCCGGCCAAAGCTTTGCCACCGTGTGCACAATGGCAGCTTGGTACAATAAATCTTTTTCCATTTGTATATATATAGTTTTATATAAATTCTACACTAAATAAATATCGTTCATACAATAGGTTACATTGCAGCGAATAGTAGCACGTAGCACTCCCTCCCCTCAGTCACTTCGTGACATAGCCCTTCGGGACTCCTTTGGGAACATGAATGTTCCGTCGTCGCAAGCAGTGCTGCGGTTTCGCACTGCCCCCTCGGGCAGTGGAGCATTTCGTAATGCCGTGCGGGGCACGATGAGCAAAGCGAAGTCAATAGCTTTCCGCCTATCGACGAGCTTTTTAGCAAAAAGTCGCGCGTAGCGCGGGTTGCGAATCAAAAAGCGAGTCAATAAGATACAGGAGACGAAGTTGTATGGCATAATGTTTCATTGGTGTGTTAATCCTTATTATTTTGGAATAGCGCAGCTATTGACGAGGTTTGCGGGAGCAAAGCGAAGTCAATAGTTCTCCGCCTATCGACGAGCTTTTAGCAAAATGTCGCGCGTAGCGCGGGTTGCGAATCAAAAAGCGAGTCAATAAGATACATCCTTATTATTTTGGAATAAGATACAGGAGAAATGATTAAAGTTATCTTTCTAGTTCTGGTGTTAATCCTTATTATTTTGGAATAAGATACAGGAACATAACAATTTATATTATATTATGAAGAGGTGTTAATCCTTATTATTTTGGAATAGCTTTCCGCCTATCGACGAGCTTTTT